>JAOUGG010000200.1 GCA_029857855.1 Acidimicrobiia bacterium
CGACGGGATCAACGTCGTCGTCGAGGTCCACGAGGTGCTGGCCGCCATGTCGGCGTTCGCCGAGCAGGTCAGGAGCGGCGGGTGGCAGGGCGCAACCGGAAAGCCGATCGAGACGGTGATCAGCATCGGCATCGGCGGCTCCGATCTCGGTCCGGCGATGGCCACCCGGGCGCTGCGTCCGTACGCTCGGCCGCCGCACACCGAGCGACCGCTCGATGTGCGGTTCGTGTCGAACATCGACCCGACTGATCTGTTCGAGGCGCTCCAGGGCGTCGACCCGGCCACCACCCTCTTCGTCATCGTGTCGAAGACGTTCGGCACGATCGAGACGCTCACCAACGCCCGTTCGGCTCGCTCCTGGTTGACCGACGGGCTCGGCGCCGATGCGGTCTCGAAACATTTTGTCGCCGTGTCGACCAACGCCGATCGGGTCGCCGAGTTCGGTATCGACACCGCCAACATGTTCGGCTTCTGGGACTGGGTGGGGGGCCGCTACTCGGTCGACTCGGCGGTCGGCCTGTCGCTGATGCTGGCCGTCGGTCCCGACGGGTTCCGGTCGTTCCTCGACGGGATGCACGAGATGGACCGCCACTTCCAGGAGGCACCACTCGGCCGCAACATCCCGGCCCTGATGGGCCTGATCGGCATCTGGTACAGCAACTTCGGCGGCGCCCAGTCGATGGCCGTCCTCCCCTACTCCGATCACCTTTCGCGTTTCCCCGCCTACCTCCAACAGCTCGACATGGAAAGCAACGGCAAGGGTGTCGATCGCCACGGCCGTCCGGTCGAATTCGACACGGGCCCGATCGTGTGGGGCGAGCCGGGAACCAACGGGCAGCACGCCTTCTATCAGCTGATCCATCAGGGAACCCGGTTGATACCGGCCGACTTCATCGGATTCATCGAGGCCACGGACCCGATCGGCAACCACCACGACCTGCTGATGTCCAACTTCTTCGCCCAGACCGAAGCGCTGGCGTTCGGGCAGGACCACGACGATCCCCAGCGCCGGTTCACCGGCAACCGGCCGACGACCACCATCCTGGCGGACCGGCTCGATCCGGCCACCCTGGGCCGTCTGATCGCCCTCTACGAGCACAAGGTGTTCACGCAGGGGGCGCTGTGGGGGATCAATTCGTTCGACCAGTTCGGCGTCGAGCTTGGTAAGGTCCTGGCCACGTCGATCGAGCCGGAACTCACCTCGGATGGCGAGCTCGATCACGACTCCTCGACCAACGCCTTGATCCGGTACTACCGAGATCGCCGCTGAGACGCCATCGGCCGTGCGAACCTTTGGTTGAAACGGTCAGTCCACCGAGATACGGGCCTTCCACTGCTCCTGGATGTCATTCGTCACCACGATCAGCATCTCGAGGAGATCGCCACGATCCACCGGCTCGTCACGGCTCCACTGCAGCACCGCGGTTTCCGTGAATGAGACCCAGCTCCGCAGCAAGAGGCTGATCAGCGGATCGTCGGGCATGCCGGCTCGATCCCCGATCAACTCGACCATCTGCATCCGGAACATTTCGAAGACCTGGCCGAAGTCCCGGTCGCCGGCGGCGTACGTCGCCAGGGTCTCGAAGGTCCGGGGCCGTTGCCGGACGTAGCCGATGAAGGCGTCGAGACCACGCCGCAACCGCTCATCGGCGTCGCCGTGTGCCGCCGCCTCGCCGATGATCCCGGCCAGCCCGGCCGCCACCTCTGCCAGGCACGCCAGCTGCAGCTCCCGTACCGTCGGGAAATAGTGGAACACCAGGCCCCGGGACACGGCGGCGTCGGCCGCAACCCGGTCGACCGTCAAGTTGTCGAGCGGTTCGCTGACCAGCACGTCGACGCCTATCGACAGCAATTGCAGTCGGCGGGCGGCCGGCGAGAGCCTGGTTCTCTTTGGTCGATTCAACGATTTCGTCACTGGCTTCGGCGGTCTACCTTCCCGACTGTCCATCTGCCCGATCGGGCCGGACGGCTCAGTCGCCGCTACGTTCAATCGCTGTTCACCGTCGGTAGACCGGGCCCCGGTACCCATCGGAGAATCCCCCGGCGATCAGCGCCGTTCCCACGACCGGCTGCTCGACGATCGGCGCACCGTTGACCTTGCCGATCATCAACAAGGGTAGCTGTTTCCGATCGACCAGGCCGCGGAGCGCCCGCACCCAGCGATCGCTGCCAACGTCGGGTCCATCGGTGACACCGGGGAAGGTGACGAGGCTCTTTCCGCCCCGTTCGACGTAGACGATCGGTCTGCCCCGCTCGAGCACGACATAGGCTCCCACCGCCCGGGCAGGCCGACCCGGCGTTTCCGGCCACGGCAGCGCGGCGCCGTATGGCTGAGCGGGATCGACGGCCGCCAGCACCAGGAGTTCGCCGCCAACGTCGTCGCGGTCGCGGGAGTCCAGATCGGTGACCCGGTGGTCGCGAAGCCGGTCGACCGCGCCGGGAAGCGCGAACTGGGCGGCCCCCAACCCGGAAACGAAGTAGCCCCGTCGGACTTGACCACGATCCTCCAATTCCTTGAGCACCGGGTACACCCCGGCGAAGCCGCCGACAGCCCCCTCGGCCAGCGCCATCTCCCGGGTGACGACGCCGTAGCGTTCGAGGAGCTGAAGCGCTCGGGTGGTCGCCCGCTCGGTGGCCGACGCCGTCGGTGCCAGCAGCGATTGCACCAGGGACCAGCGACCGGTGGCCGACGGTGGACCGAGCCGCGACAGCGCCCGCAGGTTCGGACGCCCCGGACCGCGGCGGGCGCCACGTTTGGCCTTGCGGCGGTTCGGCGTCGACGGCGTCGCCCCGGCCAGCAGTGATCGCAGGGCGGTGAAGGAGTCGTTGGTGACCTCGCCGGCCCACACCAGATCCCAGAGGGCGGCCAGCACGGTTTGATCGTCGTAGTCGGCGGCCGTGGCCGAGGCCCAGGCCATCGCCACCAGGTCGGACCAGAAGGAGGCGCCGGATCGGGCCAGCCCCTCACGCAGAGCGACGTGGATCGGATCGTTGGGGCGGTCCTCGTCGTCGACCGCCGCGGGGTCGGGCACCAGCAGCGGAACCTGATCCCGCCAGACGAGCCGCAACCGGCCGTCGCCGACTCCGATCCCCCCGGCGCCGACCCACACCAGCTCACCGGCGGTGAGCAGCGTGTCGAGGTCGGACGGTTCGTAGCCACCCATGCGGGCGGGCAGGATGTCGTTCTCCAGGGCCGAGGCCGGAAGTGCCGCCCCCTGCAGGGTGGTGATGACCTCGGCCAGCGCCTCGACACCCCGTCGGCGGGACCCGACGTGTTGCCAGTCGGGCAGGAACCGGGCCAGCACGTCCTGCTCGACGGGTTCGACCTCCTTGCGCAGCGCGGCCAGCGACCGCCGCCGCAGGGTGCGCAGCACCTCGACGTGGCACCACTCCCGCTCGTGACCGTCGGGCCGGAACTCACCCCGCACCAGCCGACCCTCGCGCTCCAGAGCCAGCAGCGCCTCGGTGGCCCGCTCGGCGTCGAGCCCGACCCGGTCGACCAGCTCGGTGACGAGAAACGGTCCGTTGGTGCGGGAATAGCGCGATACGAGGTCGGCGACGGGGTCGGCCACCGAGTCGGTGAATGCCGCCGGGAGACCGGGGGGCAACGCCACACCGAGGGCGTCGCGCAGACGGGAGGCATCGTCGGGAGCAGCGACCATCGCCTCACCGGCGACCACCACATCGATGATCCGCCGCTCCGCTCGGAGCTGTTCGACGGCCTCGACCGGGTTGATTCCGTCGGTTCGGAGGTCGAGGTCCGTCATGGTCAGCGGCCCGAGCCAGCGCAGCAGATCCTCAACGTGATCGACCGTGCGGGCCCGCCACTTCTCGGCCGTGCGTTGGAGCTCGGCCTGGAGGTCGGCGATGACCTCGGGATCGAGCAGCTCCCGGAGTTCCTCCGCTCCGAGCAGATCCCGCAGCAGGTCGCGGTCGAGCGACAGCGCGGCGGCCCGACGCTCGGCCAGCGGGGCGTCGCCCTCGTACATGTACTGGGCGATCCAGCCGAACATCAGCGACTGAGCGAACGGCGATGCCGTGTCGGTGTCGACCTGGCGGACCTTGATCCGGCGGCTCCGCAGGTCGGACAGGACCGAGCGTAGGGCCGGAACGTCGAACACGTCGTTGACGCATTCCCGGCTGGCTTCGAGCAGGATCGGGAAGCTCGGATACTTGGCGGCCACCGCCAGCAGGTCGGCCGCCTTCTGTCGCTGCTGCCACAGAGGCGTGCGCTTGTCGGGTCGGAGCCGGGGCAGCAGCAGTGCGCGGGCCGCGCACTCCCGGAATCGGGAGGCGAACAATGCCGTCTGGGGAAGTTGGGAGATCAGCAGCTCCTCGAGGTCGTCAGGGTCGATCAGGAGTTCGTCGACCGGAAGGCGGTCGACCGCTTCGGGCAGGCGGATGACGATGCCGTCATCCGACCACATCAGCTCGACGTCCCAGTCCCACTCGGTGGCCAGACGATGACGGAGCGCCATACCCCACGGGGCGTGCACCTGAGCGCCGAACGGGCTGAGCACACAGATCCGCCAGTCGCCGATCTCGTCACGGAACCGTTCGACCACGATGGTGCGATCGTCGGGAATGTAACCGGCGACCTCGACCTGCTCGTCGAGGAACATGAGCAGGTTGGCGGCGGCCAGCTCGTCGAGACCGTGACGGTCGAGCAGCCGCTCGCGGGCCGCGGCCGGGTCGAGGGCCCGGATCTCCCGCATGAACTCGCCCATGGCCCGCCCGAGTTCGAGGGGCCGGCCGGGTCCGTCGCCGTGCCAGAACGGCATCTTGCCCGGCTGGCCCGGCGCCGGGGTGACGACCACCCGTTCGTGGGTGATGTCCTCGATCCGCCAGGTGCTGGCACCCAGCAGAAACGTTTCGCCGGGGCGGGACTCGTAGACCATCTCCTCGTCCAGCTCGCCGACCCGGGTACCGTCGGGCAGGAACACGCCGTAGAGCCCTCGATCGGGGATGGTTCCTCCGGAGGTGACCGCCAGACGCTGGGCACCGGGGCGGGCCCGGATCACCTGCTCAACCCGGTCCCACAGGATGCGGGGACGCAGTTCGGCGAACTCGTCGGATGGGTAGCGACCGGCGAGCAGATCGAGGGTGGCGAAGAGGGCCTCGTCGGAGATCTCGGCGAAGTTGGCCGCGCCCCGGACCATCTCGGTGAGATCGTCGACCGGCCAGTCGTCCATGGCCGCAGCGGCCACGATCTGCTGGGCGACGACGTCGAGCGGGTTCCTGGGATAGTGGGTCTCCTCGATGAGGCCCCGCTGCATCCGATCGACCACCACCGCCGACTCGACCAGATCTGCCCGGTGTTTGGGGAAGAACTTGGCCCGGCTCGGCACACCGACCTGGTGGCCGGCCCGGCCCGCCCGCTGGAGACCGCGGGCCACGGCACCGGGTGACTCGACCTGCACCACGAGGTCGACGGCACCCATGTCGATACCGAGTTCGAGGGAGGAGGTGGCGACGAGACCCTTCAGCTCACCCCGCTTGAGGCGATCCTCGATGTCGAGGCGGCGCTCCCGGCTGAGTGACCCGTGGTGGGCCAGCACCAATTCCTGACCAGGTTCGGTCTCGGGCGGCGTGCCATCCGACTCGGCACCCCGGTTTTCGCCGTCGGTGGCCAACTCGTTGAGCCGGGTGGCCAGGCGCTCGGCCAGGCGACGGGCGTTGACGAACACGATCGTCGACTGGTTCTCCTGCACCAGTTCGAGCAGCCGGGGATGCATCGACGGCCAGATCGATCTTCGGGCCAGGGAGGCGGCCTCGGGGGCCGACACCGGCAGGCCCTCGGGCCCCTTCTCCACCACCTCACCGAGACG
>JAOUGG010000201.1 GCA_029857855.1 Acidimicrobiia bacterium
GGCCAGCCCAGCGGCGGCCCCGGCCCGGGCCTGCGGGGCGAGCCCCACCGCCTCGGCCTGTGATGCCGCCGATCGGTTGACGACGACGATCTCGTCGACTCCGCACCGACCCAGGGCCTCGATGATCGAGCGGGCGGCGCCGCCGGCACCGATGACGCCGACGGTGCGTCCGGCCAACGGCTGGCCGATGTCGTGTTCGAACGCGGTCACGAAACCGTCGCCGTCGGTCGACTCTGCCACGATCCGATCGTCCCGCCAGAACAGGCAGTTGGCGGACCCGAGGCGCTCCACCGTCTCCGTGCGCTCATCGGCGGCCGCCGCCGCGGCGGCCTTGTGGGGCATGGTCACCGACAAGCCGGCCAGGTCGAGGGTGCGCATCGCGGTGACCGCTGCCGCGCCGTCGGCAGGGTCGACATCGAGGGCAACGTAGGCCCAATCGAGCCCGGTCGCGGCGAAGGCAGCGTTGTGGATGCGAGGCGAGAGTGAGTGACGGACCGGGTGGCCGATCACCGCCGCCAGGCGGGTTCGGCCCGTGATGGCGGGAGGCCGGTCGGCCATCAGCCGTCGAGGACCCCGGCCTCCTCGGCGATGCGCTTGAACTCGAGGAACTCCTCGTCGGTCGTGGCGAAGTTGTGGGTTCGGCCGTCGGGTGACAGCACGTAGTAGATCCAGTCACCGTCGGCCGGGTTCATCGCCGCCTCCAGCGAGGCCTTCGACGGCATCGCAATGGGAGTCGGGGGCAGTCCCGTACGGCGGCGGGAGTAGTAGGGGTTCTCCGTGGATTCGAGCAGCTCGGTGGTCAGCTGCGCCTGACGGTCCTGGAGGGCGTAGAGGTAGGTGGCGTCGATGCCGAGCCAGTGGTTGTCACGGAGGCGGTTGTAGATGACGCGGGAGATCTTGGCGCGGTCCTCGTCGGCCTTGGCCTCGGCCTCGACCAGCGAAGCGATGATGATCACCTCGTAGGCCGACATGTTGTGCGTCCGCTCGGCGCCGCCATAGCCCAGCTCGCCGGTGACCCGGGCGAACTCGTCGTTCATCTTGGCCAGCACCTCGAGCGCGGTGACGTCGTCTTCGATGAAGTACTTGGCCGGGAACAGCAGACCCTCCCAGCTGTCCTCGCCCGGCGGCCGGTAGCGGGGTGTGAGCTGGCCGCTGTCGAGCACGGCCTGGAGGTCGGCCTCCGTGATGCCCTCGATCTGTTGGGCGATACGGGGCAGCATCTCCGAGACCCACAGACCTTCGGGGATGACGAACTCGCCGTATTCGATCTGCCGGGGCCCGCCGAGGAGGACCTCGATCGCCTCGTCGGCCGACATGTTTTCGGCGAACGTGTACTCGCCGGCCTGGAAGTTGCCCTGATCCCTCCACTGGGCGTAGTAGCGGAAGAAGGTGGAGTTGGGGATGATGCCTTTTTCACTCAGGATGGAGCCGATGTCGGCGGTGGTCGCACCGGACGGGACCAACACGGCCACGGGAGCCCCGGGATCACCCTCAGGGTCGATCTGACCGGCCAACCAGTTCCGACCGGTCGTGTAGACGACGTAGCCGATCACGGCGAGAATCACGACGGCGACCACGGCCCGCAGAACGCGGAACCCGGCCGGGCGGGCGGTCACGAACTCCGACCGGTCGTCCCAGCCGAGGCCCGGATCGGGCTGGGGGCCGGTTCCCGGCGCTTGACTCCCGAGCGGTTGGGAGCTCCCGACGTCATGCTGATCCAGCGTACTCACTCTGTCGATACTACGGCCCCGAGAGCCTGGCGCGGTGTCACGAAGACCACGATCCCTGTTCCGAACTCCCCTGACCACCCGGAGAATTCACTCCACAAACGCCGGATGGCGGTCATCGGGTCAGGAGCGGTTGGCGTCGATCCAGCTCTGGAGGATCACCGCGGCCGCCACCTGATCGACCACACCCCGGCCCTTACGGGACCCGATACCGGCATCGGCCAGCGAGTTGGCCGCCGTGGTTGTGGTGTTGCGTTCGTCGTGGGTGACGACCTCGACGCCACCCGGTCCGAGCCTGCGTCGGAGGGCCTTGACCTCCGACAGCACCTTTCGCGCCGCCGGTCCAACCGAGCCGTCGAGCGACAGCGGAAGACCCACGACCACCACGGTCGCCTCCGTGCGGTCGACGATCTCGGCAATCAGGTCGTGCTCGACGGGACGGTCACCGACCCGCTGCACGATCTCCGACGGTGTGGCCACCGTGCGTCCGGCGTCGCACACGGCGACACCGATCCGCCGGTCGCCGAGGTCAAGGCCGATGGCCCGTCCCCCGTTCCGGGGGGTTCCGGGCATCGGATCGCCCGGGCTCAGACCGCGACTCCAGCCGCCTGGCGGGCCAGGTTCAGCGCCTCGTCGATACCCTCGGGGTCCTTGCCGCCGGCCATGGCCAGATCGGGGCCTTTGCCGCCACCGCCCTTGATGGCCTTGGCCCCCTCGGCGATCAGATCGCCGGCCGCCGGTGAATGACCCGGGGTCACCGCAGCCACCAGGGCCGCTCCCCCGCCGTCGGGCTCGCCACCGAGCACGACGATGTCGACACCCTCGGTGTTTCGGAGTTTGAGCGCAAGGTCCTTCAGCTCGTCGCGACCGATGTTGTCGACCCTGGCCACGACTATCCCGTCGGTGGCGGTGGCCGCCAGCTCGGCGGCCAATCCCTGCGCCATCTTGGCCTGGAGTTCGCGGACCTGGTCTTTCAGCTCGGACATCTCGCCGAGGCGTTTGGTCAGGCCGTCGAGCACGTTGCCCCTCGGCACGTTCAGCATCTCGGCCGCCGAGTCGATCGTCCGCTGCTCGGTTCGGAGCAGGTCGACGGCCCCGGCGCCGGTGACGGCCTCGACCCGGCGCAGGTTGGAGCCGATCGAGCCCTCGGACACGATCTTCAGCAGGCCGATGTCGCCCATCGCCTTGACGTGGGTGCCACCACAGAACTCGAGCGTGGGGCCGGCCTTCAGCACCCGGACCAGCTCGCCGTACTTGTCACCGAAGAAGGCGATGGCGCCCATCTCTTCGGCTTCGGCCTTCGTCATCTCGTCGTGCGAGGCAGCCTCGTTGGCCAGCACGACCCCGTTGACGAGGTCCTCGATCCGGGCGATCTGCTCGTCGGTCACCGGTTCGAAGTGGCTGAAGTCGAAGCGCAGCCGATCGGGGGCGACCAGCGAGCCCTGCTGTTTGACGTGATCGCCGAGAACCTCACGCAGCGCCCAGTGGAGCAGGTGGGTTCCGGTGTGGTTGCGGCGGATTGCGTCGCGCCGTTCGACGTAGATGCTGAGCTTCGCCCGCTGACCGGGGCGGATCTCGCCGGTCATATCACCAACGACGTGGCGATGCACGCCAGGTACGGCGTAGACGGTGTCGCGGATGGTGGCCGAGCCGGTGTCGGTGGTGATCGTGCCGGTGTCGCCGATCTGGCCACCGGATTCAGCGTAGAAGGGAGTGCGGTCGACGAAGATCGAGACGGTGTCGGTGCCGATGCCGGTGACCAGCAGGACCTCGGCGTCGACGTCGACCACCTCGTGGCGGCCCACGAAGTCGGTCGGTCCGGTGGACTCCGACAGCGCCTGAACCTGCTCGAAGTCCCCGGCCTGGATGACCCCCTTGCGGGCTTCCTTGGCCCGGGTCCGCTGCTCCTCCATGGCCACATCGAACCCGGCCCGATCAACGGTGAAACCGCGCTCGGCGACGACCTCCTCGGTCACCTCGAACGGGAAGCCGTAGGTGTCGTGCAGCAGGAAGGCCACCGAACCCGGCAGCGTGCCGCCGTCGGGCACGTCGGCCAGGTGCTGGTCGAGGATGGCCGATCCGGTGGCCAGTGTCTTGCGGAACTGGATCTCCTCCCGCTCCACCACGGAACGGACGAGTTCGTGGGTCGACACAAGCTCCGGGTAGTCGGATCCCATGATCTCGACCACCGCGTCGACCAGTTGGGGCGTGACGATGTCTTCGACACCGAGGAGATAGGCGAAACGGACGGCCCGGCGCATGATGCGCCGCAGCACGTAGCCCCGATCCTCATTGGACGGGAAGACGCCGTCGGCGATCAGAAAGGTCATGGTGCGGGCGTGTTCGGCCAGCACGCGAAGGGCCAGATCCGACTTCTCGTCGTGGCCCAGGGAGTACCCGGTGGCCTGCTCGGCCGTCTCGATGAGGCGGGCCATCTCGTCGATCTCGAACACCGACTCCTTGCCCTGCAGGACGGCCAGAATCCGCTCCAGACCCGCGCCGGTGTCGATCGACGGCTTTGGCAGCGGAGTCGACTCACCGCTTTCGTCGGTCTCGAACTGCATGAACACGAGGTTCCAGATTTCCACGTAGCGCTCGTCGCCGCCGTGGGCCGGGCCGCCCTCCTCGCCGTACTGTGGTCCTCGATCCCAGAAGATCTCCGAGCTCGGGCCGTTGGGGCCGGTGTCGGCCATCCGCCACCAGTTGTCGTCGTCGAGGCGCTGAATCCGTTCGGCGGGCAGGCCCACCTCGTCGCGCCAGATGGCCTCGGCCTCGTCGTCGGACATGTGCACGGTGACCCACAGACGTTCGGTGTCGAGGCCGAGCACCTCGGTGACGAACGTCCAGGCCATGGGGATGGCCTCTTCCTTGAAATAGTCGCCGAAGCTGAAGTTGCCCATCATCTCGAAGAAGGTGAGATGGCGGGAGGTCCGGCCGACCTCGTCGAGGTCGTTGTGTTTGCCACCGGCCCGGACGCACTTCTGCACCGTGACGGCCCGGTTGTGCTCCGGGCGCTCCTCGCCGACGAAATACGGCTTGAACGGAACCATGCCCGAGTTCACGAAAAGCAGTGTCTGGTCATGCGGAATCAGGCTGGCCGACGCCAGGTGTTGGTGATCCCGTTCGACGAAGAAATCGATGAAGGCTTGTCGCAGTTCCTTGGCTTTCATAGCACTCCCCAGGCTAGCGGCAACCGCCGTTGCCGAACCCACGATTACCGACCACCGGCGCCCCCCCGTCGTCGCCGTCGTGCGATCGCCGCGCAACGGTAGCGGGACGGTCGGGACGGCCGACCGCCACGGCGGCCATCGTCATCGGATTGATCCGGGATGGACTAGTGGTCCCAGGGCTTCGCCGCCCGGCGGTAGGTTCGCTGCACCCGGTTAACCACGGTCGTCGCCCGGCGTCGAGCCCGGGGCCGTCCCGGCGGGACGGGATCGGGAACCGTCGGCAGCGGCGAACGGGCCGGCCGGTTTCGGCGATCGAGCATGGCGTCGTCGGCCGCGGCGTGGTCACCCAACGACCGGTGGTATTCGGCCCACAGCTCCCGCTCGCTCAGGTCCGACTCGCGGCGCCACTGCTCCTTGATGTCGCGAGCGGCTGCTCCAGGATCGGACCAGCGGTGGCGGAGCCGTCTCGTGGCGGATCCAACCCGACGAGAGCGGTCGCTCACGTTGCGGGCCGCCCGGCCGGCGGCCACGGCGCCTCCTCCGACCCGGAGCAGGTCGCCGGGCGCGGCGTCGATCGCACGAACCACCGGGCCGGGGAGCCGCTGGGCCAGATCGTCGGTGGCCTCGTCGATCGACTTCGCCCTGGTCCGGCGGGTCAAGGTCCGGAGTGCGGCGCCCAGGGCCACCCAGCGGAAGCGGCGGTACAGGATGGTCAGCAGCCATCGCACGATCGTGATCATCGGCGAGCCTTCGCCTGATCGCCGGCAGGCCCGATGGCCCCGACCGGTTCGACGTCGCCACGTTGACGGCGACGACCCAGCATCCAGCGCCGGGCCATGCGACCCGATCCCGAGACCACGGCAAGGGTTCGGATCATCGGATCCTGGGCCGCCTCATGGGTGCGCCGAGTTGTTT
>JAOUGG010000202.1 GCA_029857855.1 Acidimicrobiia bacterium
GTCGAGTGCCGACGTCGCGGCCGCGGCCCAGCCGGAGCGGGCCGGCGACCCGACCGAAGCGCCACAGCGGTGCATCGACGATCTCGGTATCGGCCGAAACCAAACGAGACTGAGCCCGAACCGGCAATCGCCGTCGGGCGAAACCTCAATTTCCGGCCGGGGATGCCGTTCCTAAGGGAGTGAGTGAGCCCCGTCTGCTGTCGTCTCCCGCCGTGGTGCTGTTTTCGGGCGTACTGATGGCTGTTCTGTGGGCGGGTGGCTTGAACTTCGTGTGGGAGCTCTCGTCGGCCCAGATCGTCCATGTACTCACCACCGGGGCCATGGGCGCGGTCGGCGCGTCGATCGGCAGCCTGCTGCTGGCGGTTGCGGCCCGCACCGCCCAGAATCGTTTCGACGAGGCCGAGCACCGGGCGAAACACGATCCGTTGACCGGGCTGTTGAACCGGTCCGAGCTGTTCCGTCAACTCGACGATTCGCTGGCCGAGGCCACGGCCAACGATCTGGTCCTGGGCGTGCTGTTCCTCGACCTCGACCGGTTCAAGGCCATCAACGACTCACTCGGCCACGAGGTCGGCGATGAGCTCCTGATGATTGTGGCCGACCGACTCCGCTCGACGGTTCGCAGCACCGACGTCGTGGCCCGGCTCGGGGGCGACGAATTCGTCATCCTCTGTCGGGGCCTGCTCCACGGCGACTCGGTGGTGGCCACCGCCCGCCAGATTCTCAAACGCTTCCGGGAGCCGATCTCCCTGAACGGCAAGGAACACATTGTCTCCACCAGCATCGGCGTTGCCATCGCGAAGGCCGGCGACAACCGGGAACCCGATGCGCTGGTCAGCGACGCCGACGCCGCCATGTACCGGGCCAAGGAGACGAAGACGGGCTATGCCGTCTTCGACGAGGCCCAGCGTCAGCAGGTGCGGGACCGCCTCGACATCGAGCAGGCGTTGAGCAAGGCCATCGATCGCAAGGAGATCGTCGTCCACTACCAGCCGATCGTCGACACGCTGAACCGGCAGCTCTACGGCTTCGAGGCCCTCGTCCGATGGGAACACCCCGAACGGGGCATCATCCTACCGAGCGAGTTCCTTCCCATCGCCGCCGAGGCCGGCATGATGGCCCGCCTCGGTGAGCTGGTGCTGCGCGAGGCCTGCGCCCAGGCTGCGGTGTGGAATCACCTGTCGCCGTCGGCCGCCCGGGTT
Source organism: Acidimicrobiia bacterium (assembly GCA_029857855.1). GTDB lineage: Bacteria > Actinomycetota > Acidimicrobiia > Acidimicrobiales > SZUA-35 > JAHELU01. Next base: position 1,203 of record JAOUGG010000202.1, read on the forward strand.
CGGATGGGTGTGAACCTGGCCGAGCAGCAGCTCGTCGACACGAATCTGGCGATGCAGGTGGCCGAAGTTCTCGACTGGTCCGGGATCGATCCGAGCCAGCTCGTACTGGAGATCACCGAGGATGTGATCGTCGACCACCTCGACGGGCTGACCGTATTGCGCGACCTGCGAGATCTCGGCGTGGCCCTGGCCATCGACGACTTCGGCACCGGTCAATCGTCGCTTTCCTACGTCAAACAGTTCGACATGGTGTCGACGATCAAGATCGACAAGGCCTTCGTCGACGAGATGCACAGTGCCAACGTGGATCGGGCCATCGTCGAGGCCGTGGTGGCCATGGCCTCGGCCCTCGATCTGTCGATCGTGGCCGAGGGGGTCGAGCACTTCGAGCAGGTGGAGGAGCTGCAGCGACTCGGCGTCCACCTGGTGCAGGGCTATCTGTTCAGCCCGCCGCTACCCGCCGACAACGTGGATCCCGCTCAGTGGTTCGTGACGGCCGTACCGCAACCTCGACCTCTGGGCGAGGCGGAGCTGCCACGGACGCGTCCGGTTTCGGTTCCTGCCGACTTGAAACACAGCACCCAGCTCGGCTGAGCCGTACTGAGGATCACCCACGTTCGAGTGGGGTCGCTCTCGTCGGTTGACGACCGGTTCGCCTACGACGAAGGAGAGGGGGACCGCACACGCGAGTACTGGCTTGACGCTCACACCAACTACTTTCAGCGTGTCCTCCCGGAACTCGGAATCGACTTCGACGCGGACATGGCGACGATCTTCCAACGCTTCGACGTCCCCTACCAGGAGGACTGGCAGGGCAGTCCAATCGTCAGCGCGGCCGCGATCAGGTTTTGGTTGTCCGCCGTGAGGCCGACGCACCGAGCAGGCCAACACCAACGACTCCGAGCGCGGATCCCCACGCCACATCGACAGTGCCGATCACGATTCGTCACTGCGGCCTGGCACCCGGGTGACCGGTTGGTGGCCGGGTCTCGAAGCCGAAGATCTCGCGTCGAAGGATCGGCAACTCCAGCTGGCCTACCAGCGCCAGCCAGCCGATCCTGCGCTCGTCGAGTCAGCGAGGCGCGTTGCGGCTCGAACAGCTCCGCATTGGTAGCTCGAAACGACATCCTTTGGGCCGATTTCGGACCGCCCGCCGGCCGCAGGCCCCTTTGTGTCCTCACGCGGAACGCTGCGATCGAGGTTCTGACCTCAGTGACGTGTGCGCCAATCACTCGGACCATTCGAGGCATTGCGTCCGAGGTCGGGATCGGTCCCGAACAGGGATTGCCCGGGCGGACGGACGAGTCAATCCGTCGGCGGAGGGGCGACGAAGTCGATGAGCTCCTCAACGGCCCCGACCAGGGACGGTTCGAGGTCGCGGTAGTCGTAAACCCGGGCGAGGAGATGACGCCACAACTCACCTGTGGTGCCTCCGAACCCCATCCACTCGCGGATCCCCTCCTTCCACTCCATCGAGCGGGGCACCTCGGGCCAGGACTCGAACCCCAACGCCTTCGGGCGAATGGCCTGCCAGATGTCGACGTAGTGGTGACCGCGGATCAGCACGTTCTCCTGGGAGGCGGCCCGGGCGATGTGGTGTTCCTTGCTGTGATCGACCAGGTGGTCGAGCAGAACGCCGAGGCGGCGCTCCGGGGTGGGGCGGAACTCGTCGATCACGGCGACGAGATCGTCGGCTCCGTGCAACGGTTCGACAACGACACCTTCGACCCGCAGATCGTCGCCCCAGATCTTCTCGACCAACTCGGCGTCGTGAACACCCTCGACCAGGAGCCTGCTCGGCACGGCCACCCGGGCGCCGGTGCGGGGAGGGGCGATCGAACCCGAGGCCGTGAGGTCGATCGTCGACTCGTCCGGCTTCGGCTGCGGCCGGGTCAGGGTGACGGTGCGGCCGCCCACCGAGAAGGCGCCGTCGGCCACGGGGAGGTCGTGTATCCGCCCGCCCTGGTCCCGGAGCCGGATCAGGGGTGGGGCGAATCGTACAACGGTGCCGACGATGCCGGTGGTTCGGTGGCGGACGGTCAGCCCCTTGTCGGCCGGAAGGCGGGGCCATTCGGGCCGGCGACGGCGCCCGCCGCTGTCGTCGATGGGTTCGCTGAGAATGCCTGGCATGTCGGGCTACCCCTCCGTCCCGGTCGCGCCGGCTCCGGGTCCCGGATAACCGGCGTCGACCGGGACGGCGAGGTGGCGCCACTCGGCCTCACCGGCCTCGACCCCGAAGGACCGGCCGAGTGCCCGGGCCATGAGCGAGTAGCCGAGATCGTTGGGATGGAACTTGTCGGACGCCAGCCGTTCCGATGCCCCGGGGCCGGGCTCGTTCCAGGGGTTGGCGGCCAGCACGCCGTTGTCGGCCGCCGCCGACCGGATGGTGCGGTTGACGAGGCGAGCCCGGGCCGATCCGCCGGCAACGGCGCAGGCCACGGTTCGATCGGCGGGGGCGCCGAGGGCGATCACACCATCCACCAACCTGCGGGCCTTGCCTCGCAGACCGTTGGTGTCGATACCCCACACCAGATCGTTCGTGCCGAGGCAGCAGACGACCAGCTCGGGCGTCGGGATATCCAATGCGATCGGGAGCTGCCGGGTCAGGCCGTCGTCGAGCTTGGCTCCCGACTGGGCCAGGTTGATGACCCGCCACGGCTTGTCGGCGGCCGGCGCCGTCTCGTCGTCGAGCGTGGCGATCAGGCGACCGATGTACCCGTTGGCCGGATGCGAGGCCCCGATGCCGAGGGCGGTCGAGTCGCCGACGACGACGGCCAGCGGACCGTCCTCGCCCAGGGAGACCTGATTCCGGTCGTTCCACCAGTGCGTGTAAGGTTCCACCTGGTCGGTGACGTTGGCCACACCGTCGAGCAGCGTTCCGGCCACCCGGAGCAGGAGGCCCGGTGGTTTGGCCGTCAGAGGGGGGAGGTGATCGAGCACGCCTTCCAGTGTGCCCTCGTCCGGGTTGACCGGGGTGTCATTGGGCCATGAGCCTGGAGTTCATTGTGTTCGGAGCTTCGCACTCCGTCTGCTCGCTGAACTCCCTACCCTTGAGTCGTGATTCTGATCGACGCAGTGGGTCTGACTGTGGCCCGCCCCGACCGTGATCTCTTCCGTGACGTGTCGATCACCGTCAACTCCGGCGACCGCATCGGGTTCGTCGGCATCAACGGAACCGGCAAATCGACGCTGCTGCGCGTGCTCGCCGGTCAGCAGCTTCCCGACTCGGGCGAGGTCCGACGAGGTCGGGGCGTGTCGATCGCCGTGCTCGACCAGGAGGCGCCGCTGCCGCCGGGCACCGTGCGCAACGCCGTGGCCACCGGCTTCGGGGCCTCCGACCACTCGCCGGGCGGCGACACGGCTCCGGTGACCGAGTGGGAGGGGGAGGCGGTGCTCGATCGGCTCGGAATGGGCAACCACCTCGACCGGGCCACCGACGAGTTGTCGGGCGGTGAACGGAAACGGGTGGCGCTGGCCAGGGCCCTGGTCCACCGGAGCGACCTCCTGGTTCTCGACGAACCGACCAACCACCTCGACCTCGATTCGATCGAGTGGTTGCAGCAACGGCTGCAATCCCATCAGGGTGGGTTGCTCCTCGTCACCCACGACCGCCACCTGCTCGACGCACTGACGACCCGGATGGTGGAACTCGACCGGGGTGGCGCCTTCGTCCACAACGGCTCCTACGCGGACTACCTCGATGCCAAGCAGCAACGGGAGGTCGACGCCGCGGCAAGCGAGGCCGTCCGTCGAAACCTGGCCCGTCAGGAACTGGCGTGGCTGCGACGTGGTGCGCCCGCCCGCACATCGAAGCCGAAGGCCCGCATCGAGCGTGCCGTGGCGCTGGTCGACGGCCGCCCACAGGGTCCGGCGCGGGCCGGCAACCTGCATCTCGAATTCGGTACCCCCCGGTTGGGTGATGTGGTCATCGAGCTGGAGGGGGTGACCGTGGCCGACCCCCTCGGGCGTCCGGTCATCAGCGGTCTCGACCTTCGGCTCGACCCCCGCGAACGCCTCGGGGTCGTCGGTCCAAACGGTGCGGGGAAGACATCGCTGCTCGATGTCCTCGCCGGGCGTCGGCCTCCGCTCGACGGTTCGGTCACCGTCGGGACGACGGCCGAGATCGCCTATTACAGCCAGCTCGGCGCCGATCTCGACCCGGACGCCCGGGTCCGGGAGGTGGTGGCCGGTCCTCATCGTCAGCCCGATTGGACCGACGCCCGGTTGCTCGAGGCCTTCTGGTTCGACGCCGACGCTCAGTGGGCCCAGGTGTCGACCCTGTCGGGCGGGGAGCGGCGCCGGCTGCAGCTTATGCAGGTGCTGGCCCGGCGGCCGAACGTGCTGCTGCTCGACGAACCCACGAACGATCTGGACCTGGAGACGCTGCGGGCACTCGAGGACTTTCTCGAGGATTGGCCGGGGGCCGTGGTCGTCGTCAGCCACGATCGCGCATTCCTCGAACGTGTGGTTGCCGACGCCCTGATCGTCGACGGCTCGGGTGGCGCTCGCCGCTGGCCCGGTGGCTTCGGGGCCTGGGATGCCGAGCGCCGGGCGGCAATGTCGGCGGGACGGTCCCTTCGGAGCCTGCCTGATGGAAC
>JAOUGG010000203.1 GCA_029857855.1 Acidimicrobiia bacterium
CTCATGGATCGCCCGCCCCGCGAGATCGGACAGCGGATCATCGACGGGCCCATGCAGCGGGGTATCGGGCTCATCGGCCTGACGATGGCCATCGTCGCGCTCGGCATGCTCGACCTCAAACTACCTGGTGGCCTGCTCGGCGGCCCGTACTGGGGCGACGGTGATCTCGTCACAGCCCGGACCGGGGCGTTCACCGTGCTCGTCCTCGTTCAGCTCGTCAACACGTTGAACGCCCGCTCGGATGTCGACTCCATCCGGGGTCAGGTGCTGATCAACCGGGTACTTCTCGGCGCGGTGGCGGTGTCGCTGGGCCTGCAGATCGCGGTCGTCTACGTGCCGTGGTTCCACGCACCGTTCGGGACCGCACCGCTCGGTCCGGTCGACTGGTTGGTGGCCTGCCTTCTTGCCCTGTCGGTTCTGGTGGTGGGCGAACTCCGCAAACTGTTCCTGCGCCGTCGCCCGCCAACCTGATCACCGGGACGTCACTCCACGAAGGGGACGACGACCGTGGGTGACAGCGGATGATGGAGCAGCGAAGTGGTCGTCGAGCCGAGGAGGAGATACGACACGCCGCGGTGGCCCCGGGCACCGATCACCAGGAGATCGGCGGTCGACGCCAGGTCGCGCAGCACGATGCGTGGGTCGCCCTGGCTGACCTGGGCCTCGATCACCGGTCGGGCCTCGGCCGCCACGATCGTGTCAGCCCCGACGGCGGCCAGCGCCTCCTCGACGGCCCGGTCGACCACGTCGGCGGTCTCCGCCTCCAGCTCGGGGTTGGGGAGGGGTGGTTCGCCGAAGATGTGGTCGGTCCAGCAACCGACGGCGATGATCCGACCGTCGGGATCGACGTGTCGGAGTGCCCAGATCAACGCCTCGACCGAGTTCGGCGAGCCGTCGACACCGACCACCGCCCGATTGATCGTCGGTTCGATGGCGGTCTCCTCGGTGATCACCACGACCGGCACCGACGCGTGTTTCACACAGTACGAGCCGATCGATCCGAAGAGAGTCTCGCTCACGGTGCTGCGACCGCGGCTGCCGACCACCAGCAGACCGGCGTCGGACGACGCGCGAACCAGGGCCGGTCCTGCGCTTCGGCACACCACCCGGGCCCGGCCGATCAATTCGGGAAACTCCGCGATCGATTCCTTCAGCCGTTCCTCGGCGTCCTCCTTCACGATCCGGTCGATCTCGACGTACATTCCCGGCATCCCGAGCCCGTCGCCCAGTGGCTGCATCGTGTAGGCGAGCACCGGTGTGACCGGTCCGAGGACGTCGGTCTTGGCCATGGCCCAGGCCAACGCCCGCTTCGCGTGTTCCGAACCGTCCACTCCGACGACGACATGGCGCTGTTGGTCCTGCATGGCTCACGCTCCAATCAAACGGGTGACTCACCTGGATCATGGGCGCGCCCGCCTGCATTGGCCAGGGGCGATGGTCCTGTTCCGATCGTGTGGCCGGTTCGTCGTTCCGGCAGGCCGCTCCGGCCATCGATCACGAGCCCAGATCGAGTTCCGACCACCCACTTCCGCTCTCCAGCACGGTCGTCACCCGAGTCCAGCCGGCATCGAGCGCGGCCGCCAGTCTCGGATCGATCCCGGCCGGGCGGACCTGCGGATCGGAACGGTGGACGGTCAGGGTCACCGGATCGAGGTGGAGCGGGATGGCCCGCAGCTCGGTGGAGAAGGTGCCGTCGGCGGTCTCGTCGACGGTGACCTGCACCAGGAGTTCGTCCCGTCGGGCCGCCTGGGTCGAGGCCGACAGCAGGTTGCCCAACCCGTACACCAGCCACTCCCCGTTGATGCGGTCGATCGGCTGGACGGTGTGGGCATGGTGCCCGATCACGAGATCGATGTCGGGTGACGCCAACAGGCGGGGTCCGAGTTCCCGCTGTTGCCGATTCGGCGTGTGCTGGTACTGCTCACCCCAGTGGAGCGACAGCACCACGTACTCGGCCCCCTCGCGGCGAGCTCGGTCCGCATCGTCCAGGATCTGTTCCTCGTCGATCCGGTTGGCCAGCCACGGCATGTCCGACGGCACCGAGAAGCCGTTGAACCCGTAGCTGTACGACAGATGGGCCACCTTCACCCCATCCGGTTCGATCCAGATGCCGTCGAACCGTTCCTCGGGATCTCGGGCGGAGCCCGTGTGGCCGAGCCCGGCATCATCGAGGACACCAAGCGTTTCGGCGACCCCGTCGGCGCCGTGATCGAGGACGTGGTTCGAGGCGGTGGAGCACGAGTCGTAGCCAACCCGCCTCATATCGTAGGCGAGGTCGCCCGGAGCCCGGAAGACTGGGTAGGGGTGGAGACGAGTGTTGTCGGCCGACAGGTTCACCTCGAGGTGGCAGACGGCCCAATCGACCTCGGCGATCAGGGGGGCGATGGGAGCCAGGAGGGACTCGTAGTCGTACTCGCGGAACTCGTCGTCGGCCGCGTTCGCCGCAGCGGAGGCGTTGACCCGGTTGTGGAGGAGCAGATCGCCGGTGAAGGCCATGGTGAACGAACGTCGCTCCCGCGAGGTTGGAACCTCCGCCACGGTGGCGTTCTCCACGGTGGCGTTCTCGACGGTGGCGGTCTCGACGGTGGCGGTCTCGACGGTGGCGGTCTCGACGGTGGCGGTCTCCGCGGTGGCAGCCGCCGGCTCCAAAGGCCGCTCGACGCCGATCGCCCGGGTCGTCGACTCGGAGTTCACCGGAGCGCACGCGACGGCGAAGGCGAGGATCGTCGCCCCGATCAAGCCGGCGAGTTGTGACATGCCTTGAGCATGGATGGCTCAGGGTGTCGATGCAAGGGCCGATGGTCCTCCCCGATGCCCGAGTCCATCCTGCCGGCGAAGGCGGCCTCACTGATCCTTGTGGACGACCAGCACGGCACAGGGGGCGTGGTGCAACACGTTGGTCGACACGCTTCCGTGGAGCAGTCGCTTGGTTGCGCTCTCGCCTCGCGAGCCGACCACAATGAGATCGGCGTCGTAGTGCTCGGCAGCGTTCAGGATGGCGTCGGTCGGGTGGTCGTCGACTTCGTGATAGTCGGCTTCGACACCGGCCCGTTTCATGACCGACCGCGCGACGTCCATGGTCGCGTCGACCCGCATGGTCCCGTACAGGAGCGGCCGGAACTCCTCCGGGAGACTGTCGGCCATCGAGCGGAGCTGACCCGGTGGAATCGGTTGGAAGGCTCCGACGACGTGGACCTTCGCTTCGGGGTTGAGCCGGGCCAGTTCGGCGGCGGCCCGGAGGGCGTCTTCAGCGTCGGGTGATCCATCAGTGCCGACAACGATCGTGGAGAACACGGCTTCGTTCCTTTCGGTGGGACGGTAACACCGTGATCGTGCCTCCGGCCGCCGTCGCCGACCAGAGGCCAACGACCCGATTATCGGGCGTCGGATCGATCCCTTCGGGTGTCAGGGTTCGTTGTGGATGATTCCGTCGACCCGATCCTCGACGTGCTTTCGCCAGAAGCCGACGATGGCGGCGTTGCCTTCGAAAGAGCCGAGGACCCGCGACTTGAGGTGGCATGCGTCGACGATCAGGTGCTGTGTGGGCCTGCTTCGCCGCAACGCCATGAACCCGGGGTGTTCCCGGAGCGCGGCGAGCGGGTAGGGCGTGATCTCGAGCTGCGTGCCCAGATGTCGTGTCCGAGCCCCTCGGCGCGGCTCGCTCAGGGTGTGGAGAATTCGTGCCAGGTCGAACAGGTCGCGGCCCGGTCCATCGAGGATCCAGTCTCGAATCTCCGGGTATCGGGTGAGTATGTTCTCGGTCATCGTCTCGACCTTCGCGGCGTCCTTCGCCCGCAGGCCCGAGATCGATCGGGTCACGTAGTTGAGAATGGTCGCACCGGGATGGGAGGTGGGCACAGGGTGGCGATCGTCGAGCACCAGGTGAAAGGACTCCAGGATCTCGTTGGTGATCGGGACCTGAAACGGGTACAGGGCCTTGAATCCATCGAACGCCGGCAGGCTCTCCTCACCGGTGGTGGTCGTCACATAGCGATCGGCGAGGAAGATCCTGACAGTGCTTCGCAACGGTCGATCGCGCTGGGCATCCAACTCGGCCACCGTCCTCAGCCCGAAGGCGCTGACCTTCAGCTCGCCGCCGACCGACTCGTCACCGAGGAGCCGGACGGCCTCGACCTCCCTCGGGTCGGTGGAGAGAACGAGCGTGTCAAGGTCGCGCACCGACCCGTCGACCCTGAGCCTCGGGAGGTCACAGCTCGACGGCGCGCTGATCGTCCGTGATTCGAGGTCGATCACGGTGTCGGGGTTCAGCAGAGCGGCTGCGCCGTTGCCGCCGATGATCTGCACCGGCGGCAGGTTGGGCCGTCGGTCCAATGCCTGCAGGAACGTCTCCATGATGGGTCCGCAGGTCGACCGTTCCGTCATGGGAGCCGCCACGTCGAGACTCCTACCCTTCAGTCGCGGGCCTGGTGGATCACCGCGTCACTGCCGGGGACGACGATGTGGGGGAGCGGGTCGTCGCTCCATTGGACTCGGTAGGGCGGGCTGCCCCTCGTTCCGAGCACCTCGACGATTCTGCCGATTCGGGCCGCCCGCCCCACCCGGCGACTGGCGACGACGAGGCTGTCCCCCTCTGATGCGTACATGGTGATCTCCTGATTTCTCGGGTCCGGTGGTGTGTCGTGACTTCCTGGAGTTGGTTTGGTGCGGTTCGTCAGCCGAGGTACTCGTCGGCTCCGGGTGTTGATCTCGAACGGTTCTCGGCCTCCACTGTTCTGCGGTGGTACCGGCGGATGTAGGCCGAGAGATAGACGACGAAGCCGTGGAGGCAGATCGCCATGAAGCCGTACATGGCGGCTGCGAAGAGGAGTGAAGCATCGAACACCGACCGGCCGTCGATCTCCTGAATCGGGTACATGCCGCGGAAGGGTTGCATCGCCCGCTCGGTGGTTCGGTACACCCAGTCGACGAACGAGGCTTCGGGGCTGGCGCCCGCCAGGTGGAGGAGGAAGCCGAGTGCGAGGATGGAGAAGGTCATGAGGACCACGACGTTGACCACCGTGACGAGGATCTTCGCACCCCGGAGCAGCGTCTCGATCGTCTCGTCGGTCACGAGCTCGGGTTCGAGGAACTCGTCGTCCTCGCCCACGGGCAGCGGCCCCGTCGCCTGCCCTTGAGCGTCAGACTCGTCTCGATTCCTGATTGCGGTCATCGGTCCGGCTCCTTTCGGTCGTTGTTCGACTCGTTGTTCGATTTGTCGTTCGATTTGTCGTTCGTTGGGTGGGCGGTCATCACCCGGCACCGAAGAGAACCCGGGTCACCGAGGCCTCCCAGATCCGACCGTCGTCGCCACTGCTTGTCGTCAGGACGAGTGCCCCACCACCGGTGTTGGTGCCGGACCATTCGACGGTGGTCTCGAACGGGCGGAGTTGATCGCCCCCACCGGTGGCGAACGTCTCGACCAGTGGTTGGGTGACGCCATCGGCCCGCAGGGCGACGTCGATCTGACCTTCGAAGGCCAGAGCGGTACCGGCCACGGTCAGCGGCGATTCGATCTCCGAAAGTGCCGACGGTTCGTTCAACGTGATGTTCTCGGTCGCAGCACCGAGGAGCCACCACGTGCCGTCGGAGCCGAGCCGGCGAACGAAGACGACCGTTGCCGGTCCGTCGGACATCGGGCGTATCTCGACCTCGCCGGACTGGCTGTCCCCCTGCTCGAACCGGCCGACGATCGGATCGGTGAAACCGATGAAGTCGATGGCGAAACTGCGGGCCGCCTCGACCGGGTCGGTGAAGCGGGTGGTGGATTCGGGCCACGGCCATACGGCGGTGTGGTAGGTT
>JAOUGG010000204.1 GCA_029857855.1 Acidimicrobiia bacterium
GGTGGGTTGGCGGCGCCGGTGGGTTGGCGGCGCCGGTGGGTTGGCGGCCCGGGGTCGGGCTGCGCGGGGTCGGGCTGCGCGGGGTCGGGCGGTCAGGGGTCAGCGCTGGTTGGTCAGCGCTTGAACTTGCCTTTCTTGGCCAGGTGGGCCTCCATGATCTCGACCTCATCGGCTCCGTCGATGACGATCTCGGGGTCGGGTTTGAAGTCGACCTTCGGGTCACGGTCGGCGTAGTCGACGGCGTTGAGTATCAACTTCATCGCATTCAGCCGGGCGAGATGTTTGTCCTCCGAGCGGATGATCGTCCACGGCGCCATCTCGGTGTGCGTCCGATTCAGCATCTCGTATTTGCGCTCGGTGAAGTCGTCCCACAGGTCCTGGGCCTGCATGTCGATCTCGCTCAGCTTCCAGTTGCGGAGCGGATCGTCGCGCCGACGCTCGAACCGGCGCTGCTGCTCCTTCTTGGTGACGGAGAAGTACAGCTTGAGCAGGATCGTGCCCTGACGGACGAGATCCTTCTCGAAGCCGACGACCCCGCGCATGAAGTTCTCGTACTCCTCCTCGGTGCAGAACCCGAAGACGGGCTCGACCATCGCCCGGTTGTACCAGCTCCGATCGAACAGCACCATCTCGCCACCGGCCGGGAACTGCGAGACATAGCGTTGGAAACACCACTGGGACCGCTGGTCGAAGCTTGGCTTGCCCAGCGCAACCACCCGATAGCGCTTCTCGTTCATGTAGCGGGTGACCCGACGGATGGTGCCGCCCTTGCCGGCTGCGTCCCGGCCCTCGAACAACACGATGTAGCGTTCGTTGGTGCGTTCGATGTGACGTTGCAGCTTCAGGAGCTCGACCTGGTAGGGCACCAGTTCGAGGTCGTTGTCCTCGCGTCTGAGCAGGCGACGGTAACGGTCCTCGTCGATGGTCTCGTTTTCAGAATCGCCTGCCATGGCTATCGCTTCCACTCTCGGGTCGGTCTCACCGGCCGACCCGCCTTGGATCGTCCTCACCCATTCTGCCAGGAATCCCCGTCGGCGCCAGATCGGGTCCACTAAGCGATCAAGAAAATTTGCCGGCGAACGCCCCGCCTCGCCTCCGTCGCCGGATCCGGCCCGAACGCTGCAACAATGGGGTCAATGACCGCACGTCTTCTCGCTCACGAGCCGGGCTCGAACACCATGACACCGGCTGATGTCGAGGATTGTGAGGAACTCCTGAAGTCCGGCACCGTCTTCTGGCTCGACGTCATCACCACCGACGCCGACGAACTCGACCGGCTCGGGGAGCGCTTCAACTTCGACCCGGCGGCCGTCGAGGACATCCTCGACATCGAGCAGCTCCCCAAGTTCGACAACTACACCGACCACCTCTTCGTCGTGCTCCACGCCCTCACCGCCGAAGGCGAACGGATCGACACCGTGGAAGTCGACTGCTTCGTCGGCGAGAATCTGCTGGTTACGGTCAGCTCCAAGCCGGTCACCGGTATCAACTGGCTGTGGCGGTCGGTGCAGAAACACGCCCAGATGGGCAGCCTGGGCGCCGACGAGCTGTTCGCCCAGCTGGCGGAGGTGATCGGGCGGCGATACCTGGAGGTCATCGCCGAGTTCGAGTCCCGCATCGACGATATCGCCGACGACGCGCTCGACGCCGACCCCGACGTACTCGGGGACATCCAGGTCCTCCGCCGCGAGGAGACCACGGTCCGCAAGGTCCTTCGCCCCCAGCGCCTGGTGCTCGCCAACCTGCGTCGAGGCACCATCGGGGTGCTCGGATCGGAATCGCTGGGGATGTTGGGCGACGCCTACGACGTCCATAATCAGGTGGTCGAGTCGCTCGGATCGGCTCGCGCCCTGTTGAGCGACGCGCTCGACACCTACCGTGGCGCAGCCGCCGACCGCCAGGCCACAGCCACCACCATCCTCGCCGTCTATTCGGCCATCTTGTTGCCGCTCACCCTGATCACCGGCTGGTACGGCATGAACATCACACTGCCCGGGGACGAGCGGAGCTACGCATGGGAACTGGTTCTGGCCGGTATGGCGGCGCTTTCCCTGCTGTCGTTTGCAGCGTTCGTCAGGGCGGGCTTCATCCGGCCGCCGGAGTTGCGGCGGGAGACGGTGCTCCGAGGTCTGGCCGGTGCGGCCAAAGCCCCGGTCAAGCCGTTCACGATGTTGCGCAACCCCCGTGTTCGTCGCAACGGCGGCTCACGGTCGTCGGCGACGAAACGCAGTCAATCGAAGACCGGTTGACCAACCCAGTGGAGCCTGTCGACTCAGCGATGCCGGCTATTGCGGATCTGTCGATGCTGTGATGGTGACCAGACCGCTCTGGTTGGGGCCTTCGACGCGGCGGATGCCGATCTCGTAGCTGGTGTCGGGTTCGAGGTCGACGAACGTGAACTCCGTTTCGTCGCCGATGGCCGACGATCCGCCGACGTCGCCGAACCGTACGTAGGCGCCGTTGAGATAGAGATTGTGCAGGTCGGCGCCGAGCCTCTGATCCCAGGCGACCGAGATCGACGTGGCCGAGGTGTCGACGACCTCGAACCCGGTCGGTGCCGTGACGCCGATGAGGAACTCGCTGCCCGGCACGGGGGCGGCCAAGGTGGTGGCACATGCCGTGCTCGGTTGGCCCGACTGCGGTTCGACGGCGACGGTGTAGTCGGTGTCGGGAGTCAGCGGATCATCGGACAGCGGGAGCCGTTCGATCACGTAGCGGAACGCCTCAGCCGGGACAGTATCGACGAACGCTCCGTCGAGCAGAATATCGACCGCTTCGGTGCTCGGGGCCCAGGCGACCACGATGGCGGTGTCGCTGACCTGATCGATGGTGACCGGGCCGACCGGCCCGCTTTGAGCGCACGGATCGTCGGTGGCGTCGGTCCCTGCGGAGCCGGCGGTGTCGTTGAGGGTCGTCGTGTCGGGGGTCGACGTGGATCGGCCGGTTTCCTCCGTGGTCGGCCCCTCGGGCTCGGTGGCGGCGACGCCGGCGTCCTCAACCGCTGTTGTGCCATCGCGGAGCAACAGGAAGGCACCCGCCGTGACCGCCACCAGCACGGCGGCGGCTGCGACGATCAGCCCGGCGCGGCGCGGCCGGTCGGTGGCATCGACCAGGTCGGCCGTCGCCGCGTCCGAGCGCAGGGCGGCGTCGACGGATCGCCGCCACTGGCCGATCGACGGGTAGCGGGCTTCGGGTTGGGTGGCGAGCCCGACCCAGAGCGCCGAGGCCAACGCCGGCCGCTGGTCGGTCTCGAGTTGCAGGATGACGTCGTCCCAGCTCTCGTCGTCGTCGGTTCGCAGGCGGCCAATGGCCACCTGGGCGAGGCTCGCACTGGCGGCGAAGACGCCGTCCCGCTCGTCGGGAGTGCTACCGGATTCGCCTTCGTCTTCGTCTTCGTCGACCCCGTCCTCGCCGCCATCGTCCTCGCTGTCGCCATCCGATGCCGCAACTGTCGAAGCGGCGGCCTCCAACTCGTCGCCCGGATCGAGCAACGACGCAGACGAATCCTGCTCCGCAGCCGTTCGTGGCCGGATGATGATGTCCGGCGGTTCGATCTCCGGCGGAGTTCCGTCGGGGCTCAGCTCGTACCACCGACCGAGGGTCTCGTAGAGGAAGACGCTGACCCGTTCGAGGTCACGTCCGGTCACCGAGCGCGCCTCGTCGGCGAGCCTCCCGGCCAGGGTGAGCGGCGTGTCGTCGGTCGACTCGGTCATCGGCGGTGTCCGGCGCTACAGGTTGGCCGTGAACCAGTGGTGCAGACCGACGCACGCCAGAAGCCTCTTCATGCACCAGTCGACGAACGATGCCCTGGTCACCGACGCCGGCGTCGGCTCCGGCCAGCGGGCCTGGATGCCCTGTTTGTGGCGAAGCAGATCGGCGCGGGGGTGATTCTCGTCGTAGGGACTCGGCACCTTCTTGTAGTCCTGGCCGGCGACATCGAGTTTCCGACCTCGACCCAACTCGGTGAGTATCGCGGCGAGTTCGCCGCCGGTCGACTCGTCGGCCACCAGCTCACGCCATCGCTCGACCGACGGGATTGGTGCGCCTGACGCGAACCCGACATCGGCTTCGCTGATCCGGACCCACAACGTCGGAGCGGTCTTCTTGTTGTCGCCGTCCCAGAACTTGAGGAGCAGATGGTCCTTGTAGGGCGGGCGATCGGGGGAGAAGCGCAGATCGTTGTTGATCGGTGCGATCGATCCGTTGGTCTTGGGCTGGGCGACGATTCCGGGGGAGATCTCCTCGGCCAGCCGTTCCCCCAACACCGCAACGAACGCCTTGGTCGGTCCGACGACGGCCTGCTCGTAGGTCGAGCGGTTCGCGTCGAACCAGGTCTTGTCCTTGGTTCCCAGGGTGGTGAGAAACTCCAGTCCCTCCCGAGGGAAGCCGGAGAACGTGTCGCGATCGGCCATACCCCATGCTACGTCGGGCTGCGGCCCGACGGGGCGGGTCAAGGCCCGGCGATCACCACCGTTGCCGTACGACGGGCCAGCTGACCGCCTTCGGATCGCGACCGCACGACGATGTCATAGCTGCCGGGGGCGACGGCGGTGAAGTTCTGGCCGTGGCTCTCCCAGCACGGTCCGGTGATGTCCGGCCAACCGGGGGTGACGTAACTCTGGCCGGCGCCCTGGTAGTTGGCGATGGTGCAGAGGTTGGTGGTGAACGTGATCCTGAAGCTGCCGTCGTCGTTGACCTTCACGTCGAGCGCGCTCATCGTGAGCGCCGGTTCCCCGGTGGTGGTACTGGTCGACGTCGAGGATGTGGTCGAACCCGTTGTCGGCTGGGTGGTCGACGTGACCGTCGATGTCGTCGACGCCGTCGTCGAGGACGTGGTGGTGCTGGTCGAGGCCGTGGAGGAGGTCGAGCCGGTTGTGGTCTGCGTGGTCGAGGAGACCGACGACGGTGTCGATGTGGTCGACATCGGGCGGGTCGTGGTGGTGTCGGCAGCAACCTCGGACGTGAGCACCGAGAGACTGAGGGTGGCTTGGATCTCCCCGACCGACACCGTCACCATGGTCCGGCCGGGTCGAAGACCCCGGATCGCGTTGCCGGCGGTCACTTCTGCCACGGCCGGGTCGGCGACCATCCACACGGCCGACGCCAACGCCGCCGGATCCACCGCTGAGCCGTCGGACAGGGTGCCGGCCAGATCCGCAGCGCCAATCTCGCCGACCGTCAGCTCGAGACGGGTCGGTGAGAGTGTCAGCGAGGCGAGAACGCCATCGGTCTCCATCGCCTCCTGCGCGGCCTGCGCCGGCAACGACTCGAGGAACTCGTTCTCGACGTCCGCCTGCGATTCGGCCAGCGCCTGCAGCTCCTCGACCGAGGTGATGTTGTCGGGTGCGAGCATGTTGTAGACGAGCACGAAGCGGGCCCGGGGTGCGAGCTCGCCGATCTCGAAGATGGCGACACCGGGGTCGGCGACCACCTGATCGGGCTCCGGACGGAAGGTCGACACCAGGTGATCGGCGTCGATGGTCTCGGGGAACGCCTCGTAATGGGTGGCCACAACCGGCTCGTCGCCACTGTTGGCCACGATGACCTCCGCGTCGATCACCCGTCGACCCTGAGCGTCGACCCCGAGTTCCCACCGGCGGGTGGTGATCAAACCGTTGGCGCCGAGATGGGGCATGAACGAGAAGGCGGCGTCGGTGGTGCCGGCCCCGACATCGGCCGCTCCGGATCGGGTACGGCCCCAGGCGAACCACCCGATCGGAATCAGGACGAGGAGGGCCAGCGCGGTCAACGCGAACGGAAGCCAGCTCCGCCGAACCGACGAAGCGGTGGTGGGC
>JAOUGG010000205.1 GCA_029857855.1 Acidimicrobiia bacterium
GAGAACCGCCTGGAACGTACTCCATGACGAAACACGGGTTGCCGTTGCGGGTCTCGGCGAACCGGTAGATGACGGCCAGGTTCTCGTGGCTGCCGAGGTCGGCGAGGATGCGGGCCTCCCGCTGGAAACGGCGGACACCGTCGTCGTCGAGATGGCGCAGCACCTTGACAGCGACCTTCCGGCCGAGCGCGTGGTCGTCGGCCGAGTACACGGTGGCGAAACCGCCCCGCCCGATCTCGACGTAGTTCTCCAGCCCGGCAATGCCGAGGCCGGGCGCCTGGCCCTGTCCCGCCTGTTTGGTCGGCGGATTCTCCGGGTCGTAGACCGAGGTCGTCTGCTGATCGATCTCCGTAGTCTAGGCGGGCGGGGATGGTCGGTGCCTTCGGCGTCGACCCGGCTGCTGCTCGCCAACGCCGCGTTCTACCTCGCCCCGGGCGATCGGTCGACGATACGGATCGGCGTCCCACCGAGGGGAGCGCTGGACATCGTGCCGACGTGGCGGCGCGGTCCGGAGAGGGCTCGTTCTGCAGAGGATGGCCGCTGATCCACCGCTCGGGTTGGAGCCGGCTGGGGTCGGGAAAGGAGCGCGGGTCGTGGTGGGTTACGTATGGCGAGAACAAGATCATCGACCCACCGGGGATCGTGTGACCGTGGAGCTGGAAGTCGTCGACCACACGACGACCGCTCCAGATCGCCGGGGGATGAAGACGGAGCACCTCCTGGACGAAGGCGGTCGTGTAGCTGAGCTGGGCGATGCGGTCGACGGTCAGCGACGCGCCGTTTTTGACGGCGCTCATCTCCGCCCGGATCGCCTCGACCCGGGCCGGGTCGACAGTGAGTTCGGTGACCACCCAACCCGCGGCCGACGCCGTGGTGTCATGGCCCGCGGCGATGAGGCTGATGATCTGGTCGCGAACCTCCTGGTCGTCGAGGCCCGCCCCCTGGTCCTGTTCGGCGATGAGCCAACTCATGATGTCGTCGCCCCGATCGGCGAGCGCCCGGCGCCGGGTGATCTCGTCGAACACGATGGCATCGACCGCGTGGCGGGCCTGCATGGCTCTCCGGTATGGGGTGCCGGGCAGGTTCCAGTCGAAGCGCCGGGTCGGGGGCCGGTTCACGTAGGCCAGTGCGATCTCGAGGTGCTTGGACAGTTCCTCCTCCCGCTCGTGAAGTGAATCGCCGAACAGACATCGCAGGACGATGCGGCGTATGGCCCCTCGCAAATCGGCGTGGGCGTCGACCGTACTGCCGGGTTCCCACCCGTCGATCACGGCATTGGTTTCCTCGATCATGACATCGAGGTAGCCGGCGATGCGTCATGTGGAACGCGGGCTGCACGATCCGGCGTCGCCGGTCGTGCTCCTCGCCGTCGCTCACCACCAAAGCGGTTTCGCCGGTAGCCGGGACCAGGACCTTGAAGGCGTCACGCCACGTGAAGTTCGATGGGTCGGTCGACAGAACGTGTTCGTTGGCCTCCGGGCTCAGGAGATAGATGTAGTGATATCTTCCGCGGCCGAAATCGATGACTGGCCCGTATGTGGCAACCATGTCGAGCAGCGCCGCCCGCGGGTCCTCGCTCAGCCGCCGAGCGAGATCGGCATCCCCCGACGCACCACTGCTTCGAGTACCGCCAGGGGCGGTGCCCCATCGGGCGGGGCGGGAACGTCGACCACAGCTTCGCGATTGAGGGTCAGTTCGGCGTCGATGACCCCCTCCAGAATGGCGACCTTCGAGGGAAAGTGTCGATAGATCCCGCCCGATCGCGGGGTGTACCCGGCCGCCTTCTCGATATCCGCGATCGTGTTCCGGCAAAACCCTTGGCGGCAAAACATCTGGGAAAGCTGAAAAGCTGCTCGAAACGCGACTTCATGGTCATGGCTTCTAAACCTGACTAAACTGATCGGCTATTCCTTGTATCCGAACTTCTAAGCTGGTTTGTACGTGACATCGAACACACCTCCCATCCACCAGCCCAGACCATCGCTGCTGTTCTTTCACGCCCATCCCGACGACGAGGCGATCTTCACTGGCGGCACAATTGCCCTGCTCACCGATCTCGGTGTCGGTGTGACCGTGGTGATCGCCACCGACGATCACCACGTCGGACCGATCGGCGCGGAGACCCGACGGCTCGAGGCCGAGTCGGCCGCCACCGGGCTGAAGGTCGATCGGTTGGTGTTCCTCGGCTACCCCGACTCCGGGCTGGCGGGGGAGCCGGCCCCGGGCAGTTTCGCCGCCACGCCGACGGAGGAGGCGGCCGACCGCCTGGCTGCTGTCGCTCGTGAAGTGGAGGCCACGGCGATCGTCGCCTACGACTCCGGCGGCATCTACGGCCATCCCGACCATCTGGCCGTCCATCGAGTCGGCACGAGCGCGGCACGGCTGGCCGAGGTGCCCACCGTCTACCAGACGACGGTCGACCGCGAACACCTGCACTTCGTCGCCACGCACTTGGTGGGTAGGGCCGTCGAGTCGTTGACGCGGTCGTCGGCCGACGGGAAGCTGGCCGGTGGTTCACCGACGGTACTGATCGACATCACGATCGATGTGGCGAGCGTGCTCGACCGCAAACGGGCCGCCATGGCCGCCCACATCAGCCAGATCCCACCCGACTCCGAGGCGATGCTGCTCGACGACGCGACCTTCGCCGCCGTCTACGGAAACGAATGGTACGTGCGGTCGGGGCCGCCCACCGTCCTCGACCAGCTCAACACCTCATAAACTTCCGCTCGAAAACTTGCGCTCGCCGGTCAGTTGCCGATGAGATGGGTATAAGTCCCTATCGCGGTGGGGACCCGCACACCCGAGGTGAGCCGATGAATCCCGAACTGGTTCGAGCCGGTCTTTCGCTGAGCGCCGTTGCTCTCATCGCGGGTGCAGCGATTCTTCTGATCACCGGTTCCGCCCAGACGCTGGGAGAGGCGTTCCGGGAGGCTGTCGAACCGACGTTGGCCCAGGTGCGGAGCCGCACCAACCGGTCCCGTTCGGAGCTGGCCGACCTGTCGATGCTGGTCGCCATCGGCCTGTCCATGCTCAACATCCTCGGCGGCAATCCGGTCGTCGGTACCATCGTGGCGCTGGTCCTGTACCTGGCACGACCCGCTATTCGCAGAGCCACCCGCCACGAACATCGGCTGATGGCCATGGGCGGTTTGTTCAGTATCGATCTCATCATCGGCCTCTACCTTCCCTTTGTGGTGGCCCATCTGATGATGTTCGACTGGTTGATGGCGGCCTGCCTGTCTGCCGTGGTGCTGGCCCTGAGCTGGCCGGCCGGAGGCGGGGAGACGATCCCTGGTCGGCGGTGGCACCTGGCACCCCTCGCCGGCTGAGCCCGCCGGTCGGGCGGCTACCCGGCGTAGCGCACAAAGAGGTTGTCGAAGGCCGTCGGCGTCACCAGTGTTTCCCCGGAGCTGATCGACACCACCGCCACCGTGGGTTCGGCGCGGCCGGCGAAGATCATGCGATCACCGACGCCGAACGTCTCGGCTCCCAACATCGAAACGACCTCGTCGTTGGTCCACAGAATCTCTCCGGTGACACCGTCGTAGCCACGGACCACGCCGTCCAGATCCATGGCGGCGATGATCGAACCGTCGTCGCTGACCTGCCAGGAGTACATGTCGGTGTCGAGGATCACGCCGCCGTCGGCGTCGAGCACCTTCACGAAACCTTCACCCCCGGTGAAGTAGAGCGTGGTCCCGCCTCGACGTTCGATGTTCAGAAAGATCTCGACCTCTTGATCCTTCCCGGTCAATGAAGGAAAGAGGGTGCCCTCCGTCGACGGAACCCGAACCCGGTGGCCGGTCTCACAGTCGACCTCATACAGCGGCACCTCCCACCACTCCTCGCTCAGGGCATCGAATCCCAGTGGGGCGCCGAAGTCCACGGGATCACCCAACTCGTACCCGGGAATCAAGAGGGCCCAGCCACCGTCGTCCTGGATGATGGGGTCGATCGCCAAGATCTCCTCGGCGGCGGCTGCGGTACCCTCGACGAACCAGGGGTAGGGCGCACAGTCGATGGGGCGGCCCTGAAGGTCGTAGCGGGGACCCTCGGCGATCCTCGACCCGTAGCCTGCGGTGACGAGGGCGTCGCCCTGTACCCCGACCACCCGGTAGTAGGCATCGTCGTAGCGGGCCACCTCCCCGTCGACCACAACGTAGCCCTGAGCCGCCGGCGCCGTTGTGAGCCCGGTTGTTCCGACGAGCACCTCGGCGCCGAGGAGTTCGGCGATGGCCCGGGCCTCGTCGGCATGACGCATCGCCGGCTGGGCGACCTTCACGCGATCGACGTCGCAGTTGACGGTGTTGGTCACGTCGATTCCGCCGAGTTCGTCGAAGTCCAGGACACCGGTTTCCCGGCTGACTTCGACGAGCGTTTCCCCCTCGAGCCGCCACGAGATCTTCGTCCAGCGGTGGTCGCCCCGACCGTCGGATCGATCCAGCGGTTCGGACTCGGTCGAGACCAGAGTGCCGTCGGGCAGGCAGACGAGGCCGACGTTGCACCAATCCTGACACGACGAACTTCCGGCGTCGACCGGGAACCCGTTGGCCAGGCCTGCACCGCCATCGATCGGCACCCGGTCGATGGAGCAGTCGCCGAGCCGATACACCTCGACTCGTTTGAAGTTGTTCGCCTGCTCGAAGGCAAGCAGCTCCTCGCCACCGTCTCCGTCGAGGTCGAAGCCGAGCGGCCAGGGCGTGTCGACGACTGGCGAACGTCCCGGCTCCAGCAGGCTGAGCACGTCGACGCCGTTGAACCGGACGAGGAGGTGGGTTGGGGTCACAGGCCCGGTCTCCGAAGCCGCCGCGACGGCCCAGACGATGTCGTCGTCCTCGGTGTCAGCAGGAGAGTTCGGACCGAGGAGGCCGTCGATGTCGGCCCAGCCCGGCTCTCCGAGGAACGACAATTCCCGTCCGACGAAGAATTCCGGCGCGAGACAGCCGACGGGAAGGCCATCGGCCCCCTCGACCGGTGTCGCCTCCGTGTCCGTGCCGGGGTTGCGTGTTGTGGTGCGGGGCGGATCCGGGACCTCCTCAGGCTCGTCGATGGTCTCGATGTCGGTGGCGTCGCCGTCGAACAGGTCGGCCCCGAGCCTCAGGGCGGAGCCGACGGCAACGAGCGCAACCAATCCGGCGACGGCGGCCGCCCACAGCCGTCGATCCCGGGGGGAGGGCAGCCACGCCCATCGTGATCCGCCCTGGTGGCGTTCGACGATGGTGCTCCACGGCGGTGGTGTCGCCCGGTCGCCGATTCGGCCCAGCGTTTCGGTGATCCGGGCGTCGGCGTCGGCGTTGTCGGTGGCACCGTCGGAGTTTTGGTGTGGCGTGTTCATCGGGCACCTCCCGGTATGGATTGGGCGTCGTGATCGGATCCGGCCACGGTTGTCCGCAGCGCCCCTCGCAGTTTCCGTCGGGCTCTGGCCAGGTGACGCCGCACCGAACCCTCGGAGATGGCCAGCCGGGTGGCGATGTCGGGTGGTGTGAGATCCTCCCAGTAGGCCAGGTGCACCACGGCCCGCTGCTGTGGACTGAGCGCGGCCAACGCTTCCGCCATCTCGGGTGACAGGCGATCGTGCTCGTCGACTCCGGGAGTGGTGGCAGGCAACGGGTGCAGACGACCGGCCAGCGCCTCTCGTCGTTGCCGACGACCAAGCGTGCGCTCACGGTGGTAGAAATCGGCGAAGCCGTCGATCTGCACACCCGTATGATCCCACCGAGATCTCCTCCGGGTGACACGACCGCTGATTTGCTGACCGGTGTCACGCTTG
>JAOUGG010000206.1 GCA_029857855.1 Acidimicrobiia bacterium
TGGAGCTGCGCTCGCCGGCTGACGCCCTCGAGCTGTACAACTCCTCGACCATCTACGAACCGGATCGACGTGCCACCGACGGCTCCCGCTACTCGTTGGCCGAGCTGGAGGAGCTCGTCCCGAGCGAGCTGGTTCCGGTGAACCTCCGGCCGGTCTACCATGATCTCGGCGTCGTGGATATGGACGCCGGGGCCCACGTCGTGGTTCTCGACAAGCTGGACGAGAACCCGATGCTGGTCGAAGGGGTGCTGCTCTTACCCGAAGCCGAACATCGAACGCTGAGCGTTCCCGATGAGGTGGTCGTCGTCGACGACATCCGCGAGCTCGACTGCTCGGACGTGGTCGAGGTCCGCGGCGGGCTGGGCGACGGTGTGGCCAGTGTCGCCAACGACGCCCACGCCGACCTGACCCAGGACGAGCTCCTCGAACTCATGGGGGTCGATGACCTCGTCACCCCGAATCCGAGCGGGATCGGTGGACGGGAACTCCACCTGGTTGCCACTGCGCTCATCGTGCTGGCTTGTGCCGGGGTGATTCGCCGGCATGCGACCCGGGAGCCGGCCGAGGATGTCGAGGAGTCGATGTGACCGGAGTCGATGTGACCGGAGTCGATGTGACCGGAGTCAACCCGGCCTGATCGACGGTTCGATAGGCACCTCGACGGCCACCCCGCAGTCATCGCGGTCGGTGATCGGTTGCCAGCGACCGCCCAGGGCACGCACCGCCACGCCGATCAGGGCAAGACCCAGATCTGCCGGACGGTCCCCGGTCGTGGCGGGATCGTCATCGAGCGCGAGTTCGCCGGGAGCACGTTCCACCTCGTCCGGCAACCCTTCGCCCGGATCGAGTACCTCGATGCGGAGGCGTTGATCACACCGGGCATTGTCACGGTCCGCGTCGATCAGCCGGGCCCGGATCCGGACCGCTCCCGGACCGGCGTGATCCACGACATTGGCCATCACCTCATCGAGGGCCAGATCGAGGGCCGGATGGGCGACGGTGACCGTGACGTCGGCAACGTCTTCGATGCTGAGCAGCTGGCCGGCGTGGAGACATTCGGTCAGCCACCGGTCGTGGAGGGCGGAGACGATGCTGGTCGCCGAGCGGTGCATCGGTGACGACGACAGATCGACACCTTCGAGATCGGAGTAGGTGATCAATCGGGACACCAGGCGGTCCAAACGGGCGGCGGAACGAAACGCCACCGCCAGAAACTCGGCGGTCGGCGGGTCGAGCGCCTCGAGGTCGACCAGCTCCAGCATTCCCATCAAGCCGTTCAGCGGCGTCCGTAGCTGGTGGCTCATGGCGGCCAGAAACGCCGACCTGGCCTCGCCGGCCCTGGTGACGGCGGCCAGCGCCCGATCCAGTTCGGCCGTCCGTTCGGCGATCCGCCTGTCCAGGTCGCGATTGGCCTCGTAGAGGGCGCGGGTCCGCGATTCGGCTATGTGCTCCGCGGCATGACGGGCCGCCTGCTCGCGGGCCAGACGGCGTTCCAGCCGACGGATACGGTCGACGTCCGCCATCACACCGGCGTCGTTCACGACACGTCCACGCGAACAAGGAACACGGCGTTTGCGTCGCCGTCGTCGGCCAGGCGTTCCACGACAACCGACTGGTCGAACTGATCGTCGACCGCCTCCAGGAGACCGTGGGCCAGGTCGGGAAGATTTCGAGACGAGCGGTAGTGGACGACCAGGCCATCGCGTGTCGACTCGCAGTTGAAGACCGGTGGACGTGCCTCGGGATACAGCTTGAGCACTTCCGGGTGGATGATGTCGTTCACACTGCGAACGAAGGCCAGCGGTTCATCGGCGTGCGCCACCCCGGACGGTAACCGACGGAGCAGCCTCGGGAGGGCCAGCCGGCCAATCAGGCGCAGCACGGCCTCCGGATCGAGTCCCGTCTTCACCGAAGCCGCGGCGACGATGGCCACCAGCTCGCTGCTGGCATAATCGCCGAGCGCGGTGTAGGCACCTTCCACGTCGGCGTCGTCGAGCAGGTCGTCCCAGGTATCGGAGCCGTACAGCTCTTCCACGACCTCCTGAACGATGTTGAACAGAACCCCCTTCATACCGTGACTCCGTTCGCTGCCAGGTAGTCTCGCAGGGCCGCCGCGGTCCGATCGGCGACCTGCTGGAGATTCGCCAGCACGTCTGGTGATCCGATGCGGCTGTGCCGTGCCCCCGATTCCATGGCCGTCGCCAACGCCGACAACGACGACGCTCCAATGGTGGCACTGGTCCCCTTCAGCGAGTGAGCGACCGTGGCCACCACATCGGCATCCTTGCCCCACGCTGCGTCCAAGGCAGCGAGGCGCGAAGGCAACTGGTCGAGGTAGGTGTGTATCACCGACCGCAGGACGATGGCGTCGCCCACCTCGACCAGCAGACGATCGAGCGTGGCACGGTCGATGATCGGGAGGTCCGACCGATCCCGTGGAGTCCGGGGAGTTGCGACTTCCTGGTGATCGTCGTCGTCGGTCCAGTGGCGAAGGACGGAGGACAGAGCCGCCAACCCGGCTGGTTTCACCAGATGCTCGTCTGCTCCCGCCGACAGACATGCTTCGATATCGCTGGGCATGCTGCGCGCCGTCACCGATACGACCGGGGTCCTGTTCCAACCCTGTTCGCTCTCCAGTGCTCGGAGGCGACGGATCACCTCGAGACCGTCCATGCCCGGAAGGTGCCAGTCGATCAGGGCAACCGAAAAGGTCGAATGCTGCAGGGTCTCCAGTGCCGACAGGCCGTCACCGACGATCTCGAAGTCGTAACCCAAGCGCTCGAGCTGGCCAGCGACCACGAGCTGGGACTCGGTGCTGTCTTCGACCACGAGCACACGATGTCTCGTCGTTCGCTCAGCGATCTCTCCGGGGCGAGCGGACTCCGACCGGTCCGTATCGGCGACAGGGTCCAGCGCCAGCCGGAGCAGGAACGTCGACCCGTCGGGCCCCGTCGATTCGACCTCCAGCGAGCCACCCATGGCCCTGGCGAGGCGGCCTGCGATCGCCAAGCCCAGGCCGGTGCCTGGAATGGACTGGTGCACTCTGCTGAACGGCTCGAAGATGTCGGATATCCGGTCGACGGGGATGCCGGGTCCGGTGTCGAGCACTCGGAAGGACAGTCGGGCGGCGCTGTCCATCGTGATGTCGAGACGCACCGTCCCACCGGTCGTGAACTTGATCGCGTTGCCGACCAGATTGTCCAGGATTTGAGCCAGGCGGTGGGGATCGCCCATCAGGCGACGGTGAACGTCGTCGGCAATGGAGATCTCCAGCGTCACCGCCCCACCGCGCGATTCCAGCAGGCCGGAGGCGTTGCGGACGACCCGATCGACGACCGCCCGGAGGGTGAACGGTTCCGAGACCACCGACAGCGGTGAGCGATCCGGGCGGCTGAGCTCGACCAGATCTCCGACCAGCCTGATCGTCTCCCTGGCTTCCTGGAAGATCGTCTCGGCCTGCTCGCGCTGGCGTGGATCGAGATCCGACGAACTCAACAGTTCGGCCAAGCCGGCGATGGTGTGCAGCGGGTTGCGAAGTTCATGGTTTACCTGACCGACGAATGTCAGTCTCTCGTCGGCCAGTTTCCGAAGCTCCTCCTCCAGCTGGTGACGTCTGGTGACGTCGTTGATGACACCGAGCAGAACGGTACGCCCGACGTCGGTCGTGACCCGTTCCCCCACCAGTTCGCCCCAGAAGACCGATCCGTCGGCTCGCAGGTACCGCTTCTCGCGCCGAATTCGTCGAACCCGACCGCTGACGAGGTCGTCGAGGTAGCCGGTCGTGAGATCTCGATCGTCCGGATGCGTGAGAACCAGAGCGTTGAGGTTCCGGGTGTCCGGTTGATAGCCGAACAGCTCCCAGAAGCGTCGGTTGGCGTCGATCTGCTCGCCGTCCAGGCTGAGAATCGAGTAGGCGACGGGCGCTCGGTCGAACAGCGACATCCCGATCGACGCGATCGGCCTGGCCGTCCAGCCATCCCACCGGACGTTCTCCGCTGCCTCACCAGTCATCGACATCACAAGTGGGGTCGGGCATCAACCGATCGAGCAGGTCCGCCAGAGCAGAACTCGATACCGGTTTGGTCAGGAACTGTGCCATCCTGCCGAAGGCATCGGAGTCGTCTCCGAACTCCTCGATGGTGGCGAATCCGGTCAGCAAGACGAATGGGGTCTCCGGGTCCGGACCGAGATCCCGCAGTAGTTCGACACCGCTCATACCCGGCATGTCGTAGTCACTGATGATCAGATCAACCCTTCGCTGCGACAGGATCTCGACTCCCTCCACTGCGCTCTGTGCCTCCACGACCTCGTAGCCCAATGTCGCCAGCTGGTGACGAAGAACCAGCCGGGCCACATCATCGTCGTCAACGATGAGAATCGACACGTCGGCCGGGTCCACCATCACCACCTAGGTCGGCTCGACGAATCGGAAGATCTGGTCGAATTGTGTGAGCTCAAACACCCGGAATGCGGCGGTCGACGTCGGCCGAACCAGCTGGAGATCTCCGCTGGCTTGCCGTGACCTCTTCATCCCGCTCACGAGTGCCGCCAGACCGGCGGTGTCGACAAAGGAGATGGACGCCAGGTCGACGACCAGGTTGACCACGCCGCGCTCGATGTGTGCGTTGATGGCATCTCGGAGCGCCGGAGCGGCCTCGGCGTCCAGGCGACCATCGACGACCAGGCGGACCACTGTGACCATCGAGGTGGTGCTATGGATTTCCACCGTTTTTCCTCACCTTGCCGCCGCGGTCGACGCCCGCCGCCCCGGGCGGGGCGCTGAACCTCAGCCGCCAATGGTTCGAATCGTTTTCACGGCTCATATCGAACTCATCGGTCAGTTTTCGAATGATCATGAGGCCATAGCCGTGAACCTGGACCTCGTCGGGGTCGGCGACACTTCGTGGATCGAACTCCACGCCGGAGTCGATCACGGTGACGGTCAGGCCGTCGTCGTCCACTTGGGCCACCAGCCTGATACTGCCTTCGTCGCCGGCATACCCGTGGAGGGCGACATTGTTGCAGTGCTCGACCAGGGCCAGCTCCGCCCTCGAGGCCAGATCGGATGCCGGATCCGGTTCATGCCCGAGGTCCAACACGGCGTTCAACCAGGGCCCTATGAGGCGGGTGGCCACAGGGGTGGCGGGAATGATCAGCTCGTCTCGACCGTGGAACGTCATGGCCCCTCCCTCGTTCGACGTACCACCAGAAGCGTACGGTCGTCATCCTGGGGTTCGTCTCCGCTGTGGGACTGGAGCAGAGCGAACAGCTCGTCGACCAGCTCGACGGCGGTCGTGGTTCTGCTCCGGACCACGGCCTCGGCCAGTCGATCCTGTCCGTACTGCATTCCGTCGGCATTCTCCTGCTCGACCAATCCATCCGAACCAAGCAGGAGCATGTCGTTCGCCTCGAGCCGGAACGAAGCAACATCGGCGTCCACGCACGGCAGCACGCCGAGCGGGGGTACATGGGGAGGGACCGGTTCGACCTCCCCGCGCCGGACGGTCAGGACCGGTGAATGACCGGCGTTGACAACCGATACGACGCCGGATCGAGGTTCCCACGAACAGACCGCGGTCGTGACGAACACTCCCGAGTCGGACAGGTACTCGTACACGTCGGCATTGATCTCGGCCAGGATTTGCGCCGGATTTCCGGTCCGGTCCCGGTGGGCGGCGGCGGTGGTTGCGGTTGCCAGCATCGTCATGACCAGAGCGGCCGGAAGGCCCTTGCCCGACACGTCACCAACCGCGAAGATCAGC
>JAOUGG010000207.1 GCA_029857855.1 Acidimicrobiia bacterium
TACGGGATCACGGGCATCGTGGCCGGTGTGCCTGCACGCTTGGGACGGGGTGGCCTGCTCGACATCGTGGAGCTTCCGCTGACGGCCGATGAGCTGGCCGGCCTCGGCCGGGCCGCCGATGCGGTCACGGCCCGGCTGGCCGAAGGATCGGGACGCTCGATCCCCGGCTAGTCCGCGGCTATGCCAGGCTGTCGGGGAGAGCGTCGAGTTGGAGTTCCATGCCCGTCATGATGTGGCGTTCCATGATGGAGCGGGCATGGTCGGCGTCGCCGGTTCTGATGGCCTCCAGCACATCCTGATGCGACGGCTCGTTGTGGAGGTACCGCATCTCGGGGGAGTGGAGGCGGGCGAACATGCGGAATGACTGGCTGCGGCCCCAGATGCTGTCGAACGTGTCGAGCATCATCGTGTTGCCTGCAGCCTCGACGATCGACCGGTGGATGCGCCGGTTCATCTCGAATCCCTCGTCGAGTGAGATGTCGCTACCCCCGGCGGCGGAGACCGCGGCGGTGATCCGACCGATCGCCGCCGGGTCGGCGAGCCTGGCGGCAATGCCGGCGGCGTAGCCCTCGACGGCGGCCCGGAGTCCGTAGATGTCCATCGCCTCCTGGCGGTCGAAGGAACGGACCAGGTAGCCGCCCCGGCCCGACGACTCGAGGATGCCCTCGGACTCGAGCCGTAGCAGTGCGTCACGCACCGGCGTTCTCGACACCTTCATCTGCTCGCCGATCGCCTCCTGGACCAGCCGTTCGCCGGGAGCGACCTCGCCCTTCACGATGGCTCGGAAGATCTGTTCGTACACCAGATCGGCGAGGCGCACCGTCTTTCTGTCGAGGCTGGTGAAGGTCATGGTGGCGTTCCGTTTTGCGAGTACTGAATACAGACTAGCGAGGAGGGTGGGGTATCGTGAGTCGATGGTGGAGATCCGGAAGGCGTCCGGAGGGGGACGATTTGAGAAGATCGGGTCGTACAGTCGTGCGCTGCGGGTCGGGCCGATGGTGTTCGTGGCAGGCACCACGGCGATCGAACCGTCGGGTCGTTTGCACGCGCCGGGCGACACCTACGCCCAGACGGTCTACGCCCTCGGCCGGATCGAGCAGGCGCTGGTCGACGTCGGGGCGGCCATGACCGACGTGGTGCGCACCCGGTTCATCTTCACCGACATGGCCACGGCCGGAGACGCCATCCGGGCTCACGGCGAGGTGTTCGCCGGGATCGAACCGGTGATGACCGGTTTCGAGGCCGGGCTCACCACACCGGGAATGATGGTCGAGATCGAGGTCGACGCCGTTATCGCCGCCGCCCTCGACACCTAGAGCTGCCGGCACCTTCCGGCGGTCACTGGCGCTGCTTGGACAACGAGACTACTGTTGCGAGCACTGTATACAGAATTCAGGTTCTCCAGGGGATTCCGGGGGGAATGAGATCCTGATTCACCAGATCACAGAACCGGAGGAGTACTGCCATGACTGCAGTGGCACAGGGGGAGGGCCTCAGGAAGGCCCTGTCAACCAAGGACATTTTTGCGGCCGGCGTCGGATTGGTGGTGGCGGCGTCGACGCTTGTATCGGATTTTCAGGGCTGGTTCTCGGCGGGGCGAGGATTCGCGCTCGGCCTGCTGGCGATGTTCGTCGTGAACATGCTGCTCGGCCTCTCGGCGGCCGAACTGTCGACCACCTATCCGAAAGCCGGTGCGCTCTATGACTACGGTGCGGCGGCCACACCCGGCGGTCACGCCGCCAAGGCCATTGTCGGCATCTTTCTCGGGCTGCTGTTCTACGTCATGTTCATGTTCGCCGGCGCCGGTGAGACCCTGGCCGGCGCATCGGGCATGGTCGGCTTGTTCGACGGCGGTAGCGTCACCATGTGGGTGCTCGTGTTGACGGTGCTGGCCGTCATTCCGAACCTGTTCGGGATCGAGGTCCTGGCCAGGCTGGAGATGTGGCTGATCGTCGCCATGCTCGCCATCCGCTACTTCTTCGGCCTGGCCGGCTTCGGCGGCTTCAGCGATCTGGGCGGCTGGTCCTGGGACAACATTCCGTCCACGCCGGCCGACTACAGCGGCTTGAGCGGCCTGCTGCTCATCGCGGGGGCCTGGGCGTTCTGGAGCTTCGTCGGCATCGAATTCGTGGCCCCGTTGGCCGAGGAGACACAGGATCCGGCCCGCAACATCCCTCGCGGCATCGTGTGGGGTCTGATCGCCATCCTGGCCACGTCGATGTTCATGGGTCTTGGCGTCAGCGGTATCAACTCCGACTGGGCCTCCATCGTCTCCGACGATGCGCCCCAGCTCGAGGTCGGCGAGGCCATGTTCGGCGATACCGGCCGGGTGTTGATGGCGCTCGCCGCTGCGTTGGCGTCGTTCGCCTCCATGACCGTCGTCTACGCCTCGATGCCCCGCATCCTCTACGGCATGTCCCGCAACGGTCACTTCCTGGGCCCGCTGTCGCGGTCGTTCGGCAGCGTGCATGCGCGTTATCGCACCCCATGGGTGGCCACCCTCTTCACCGCGGTGCTCTACACCTTCGTCACGATCTATTTCGGCATCGTTCGAAACGGCGGGGCGGGCGTCGGTGATCTGATCTTCACCGCCGCCTACGTCTGGATGCTGTTGTACGTGACCTACCACGTCCTGGTCATCGTCAGCCGTTACGTCAACCCGGATGTGAATCGTCCGTTCAAGCTGCCACTCGCCGTTCCGGCCGTCGGTTTTCTGCTCACCCTCTACGTCTGGTACGAGGCCTTCACCGACGGCGGCCACTCGTTCTACGGGCCTCGGGCGCTCTGGATGATCGCCGGCTCGCTGGTGGTCGCGGTGCTGTCGTACATGATGCACGATGCGTCGGATCAGGTCGATCATCTCGAAGAGGAACTGCATCAGACGATATGAGCGAACGGTCGCACGTGAAGGACGGGCTCGACGGGCCCGAGCGGCAGTCGACCCCGTCCTTCATCGGCCTTCGGTCCCGGGTCCAGACGCTGTATCGGGCCCGGCGGCGGACGGTGCTGGAGGTTCCGATCGCCGAGTTGCGGCGTCGCTACGGTGGCGCCGGGTTGCCGGTCGAGGTCGACGAGGTCGATCACCGTTCGGCCGTGGTCGAGCTGAAGGATGGAGTCAGGGTGGAGGTCGGTTTCAAGGGGACCTTCCGGCTGTTCGGCGCCCTCATCGACACGCAGTGGGTTGCCCGTCGGGGTGAGCTCGGAGAAGGCTTCGTCCGTTACGACTACCGATTCGACAAGAAGGCGTTCGTCCCGGCCCGCCGCGATCGCGGCCTGCGCGCCACCGCCGTCACCGCCGAGGTGGTGGATCAGGCGGCGGCGCTGGCCGACGAAACGGTGGTCGAGCTGGCCGGGCGCTCGGAACTGAAGTCGATGTCGGTCCTGGTCGGGCCGCACGGCCGGCAGGTCGAGTTGGTGCCGCTGGCGGGCACGATCACGGCGATGTACTTTCCACCGCTGCCGCCCTACACGGTGGCGCTGAAGACCGGTGAGGTGCAGGATCACCTGACGCTGTTGGAGCATCTGGTCCGCTGAATCGGTGGCATTCTGCGGCTCTCGGACCGGCAACCGTCCGACTGGCACTCGCTCGAACCAAACCGTATACTGTATTCAGTACTCGACCATCCGAGGAGTGAGCGAAACATGTGCGGGATAGCGGGACGGATACTGGCGCTGCCCGGTCTGATCGGCGCCGACCTGGTGGAACTCATCCAGGCCCAACGGCATCGCGGGGCCGACTCCACCGGCTTCGGCATGTACGGCGAACCAAGGTCCGACGGCTACATGGTGCGGGTCGTCGCCGACCGGGACGACCTGTCGGACCATCTCGAGACGTTCCTCGACATCGCGCGGGCCCACGGCGCGGACTACATCGGTGATCCGACGTGGGACGACGCCACCACCGACCACGTCTCGGTTCGTCTCGTCCTGTCAAACCCCGCCTCATCGTTCGAGCGGTGGCTGGCCGACGCCGACTTCATCGACGGCTTCGAGATCCAGTCGGTGGGCCGGTCACTCGAGATCATCAAGGACCTCGGCGACGGCTACGAGGTGGCCGACAAGCACGGCATCCGCAACTTCGTCGGCACCCACGGTTTGACCAACGCCCGCATGGCCACCGAGTCGTTCGTGTCGCCCACCGCGTCCCATCCGTTCTGGGCCCGCCCCTATCCCGACGTGGCCATCGTGCACAACGGTCAGCTCACCAACTACTACCTCCTTCGGGACCGTCTCCGTCGGGCCGGCTACACCTTCAAGACCGACAACGACTCGGAGCTGATCGCCATCTGGCTGTCGGACCAGATGGCCAACGGGCTCACCATCGAGCAGTCACTGACCGACTCGGTGACCAAACTCGACGGCTGTTTCACCTACATCCTGGCCACGATCGACTCGATGGCCTTCGCCAAGGACCCGTTCGCCATCAAACCGCTGGTGGCGGTCGAGGAGGTCGACGGCACGATGGCGGTTGCCACCGAGGAGCAGGCCGTGCGGAAGATCTACGTCGACGACGACGACCTCGCCGGCAAGGCCATGGTCAACTACGACGGACCGAGCCTCACCGGTGTGTGGCCGGTACCGGCCCGGACCGCGGCGATCGCCGGTGCCGGCGTCGGCGCGTGAACGATTGGAGCGAACCGTGACCGCCAATGAACGCACCGAAGTCACCGTCGAGGTCGCGGAGCGACCGATCCGGGAGATCAACGCCGAGATCCGGGCTGCGGCGGCCGACGGCCATGCCGTCCGGGTGACCGACACCCGCTCCCGCCACAACCTCGGCGTCGCCCTCCCGGAGGGAGCGGTGGTCACGTTCGAGGGATCCGTCGGTTACTACTGCGGCGGACTCAACGACGGCGCCACCATCACCGTCGAACGCAATGCGGGCTGGGGCACGGGTGAGGCGATGGCCTCGGGCCGGATCACCGTCGAGGGCTACTCGGGCATGAGCGTCGGCGCGTCGATGCGGGGCGGGCTGATCCACGTCAAGGGCGACTCCGGGCCCCGCTGCGGCGTGGCCATGAAGGGCGGCGACATCGTGATCGAGGGCGACCTCGGGTTCCTGTCCGGGTTCATGGCTCACGACGGCCGCATCATCGCCCTCGGTGACGCCGGTGAAGCCACCGGCGATTCACTGTGGGGTGGCGAGGTGTGGGTCGCCGGATCGATCAAGAGCCTCGGTGTCGACACCAATGTCGTGGAACCGGAGCCCGACCAGGTCGCCGCGCTGAACGTGCTGCTGGCCGACCTCGGGCTCGAGTCCGCCGATCGGGACTGGAAGAGAATCGTGTCCGGCCAGAAGCTGTGGCACTTCGAGAGCAGGGACGCAAGCGCATGGCTGATGATCTGAGCAGTGATCTGAACAGAGGCAACGGAACCGGCGGCGACGATCACGGCGACGGCGGCCGCTACGAGTATCCGTTCCCCATGCCCTCCGAGGAGGACGTGGCCTACGCCGATGGTGCGATCGACGGCCGGCCGGCCGGTGTGCCCTCGTCGTACGATCGGGGAAAATCTGTTCGCTGGACGCCGGAGGCCATCTCGGAGGTCCAGGCCCTGTCGCGGCTCGGGCGCTATCAGATCCGCGGGCTCAACACCTTCAACTCCCGGTTCCCGACCTTCGACGATCTCACGTTCGTACCGGCCTCGATGACCCGTCTCCCGCTGGAGGGGTACCGGGAGAGCTGCGACACCCGCACCGTGCTCGGCGATCGGCCCGGTCTCGTCGAGCGGCCGCTCGAGTTGAACATCCCGATCTAC
>JAOUGG010000208.1 GCA_029857855.1 Acidimicrobiia bacterium
GCCGACGACTACCTGGTGAAGCCCTTCGCCCTGGCCGAACTCCTGGCTCGGCTTCAGGCTCTGCATCGCCGCTCCGGACTCGTCGACTCGCTCGGCACGGAGCACGGCCCCCTTGTGGTCGGTGACGTGACCGTTGATGTGGACCGCCGCATGGCATCGGTCAACGGGGTCGGTCTCGAGCTGACCCGTCGGGAGTTCGATCTGCTCGCCACGTTGGCCCGCAACCATGACCTGGTGCTGTCCCGGTTCACGCTGCTCGAGAAGGTGTGGGGCTACGACTTCGAGGTGGAGACCAACGTCGTCGACGTGTTCGTCGGTTACCTGCGCCGCAAACTCGCCGCTGCCGGCGCCACCGACGTGATCCGAACGGTTCGAGGCGTCGGCTTCGTAATCGACTCGCCATCGGCTTCGGCGTCGTGAAGCTGGCCGATCGCATCGCCTTGGCCGCCTGGCTGTCGGGCGCTCTAGCCGTGGTGTTGGTCACCGCGGTCGGAACCGTGCTGTTCTCCCGGAGCGTGAACAACCGAATCGATGAACAACTCGAGGATCGGTCACGCGATGCCGCAGCCCTGGCCGCCCTCGGCGACCGTATCGAGAATTCCGAGCTGAGCACAATCGTCGACGGAACCAGAATCGCCACCGACAGCGGGGTCGTCGAGCTGGGTCGGCTACCGGCCGAAGGCCTCCCGCCGTTGACCGAGCCGGGCTGGCGAACGGTTCGCGCCGACGACGAATCGTGGCGGCTCTACGCGGTCGAGGTGCTCCCCGGATCCGATACGGGAAACCCGACGCTGGTCGAATTCGTCGAACCGCTCGGTGACATCACCGCGCAACGCCGGATTCTCCGACGGCGGGTCTACACCATCGGCGGCATCGTCGCCGCGCTGATGGCGGGTTTGGCCTTGATCGCGGGGCGGAAGGTCGCCGGTCCGCTGACCAGACTGGCCACCCAGGTCCGCCGCCTCGACGACGGGCCGCCCGATAACTGGACGGTCGCCATCGACGATTCCACCCCCGAAGTGGCCGACATCTCGACGGCGCTGCACACGACTCTGGCCCGGCTGGCCGACGCATCCCGTCGTCGGGAGGAGGCGCTGACCGCGGCACGATCGTTCGCGTCGTCGGCCTCTCACGAGCTGCGGACACCGCTGCAGAGTGCGATGACGAATCTCGACGTGGCACTGCTCGGTGAGGCGATGCCCCATGTGGAGCGGGCCCGAGCCGAACTGGATCGAATGGGCACCGCCCTCGACGCGGTCCGGCGGCTGGCCGAGGTCGACCTCATCGATGACCGGATGTTCGAGGAGGTCGATCTCGGCGAGCTGGCCGATCAGGCGGCCGGTCTCGTGTCCGCCGAAGGGACGGCGGCCGGTCTTCGAATCCACGGGCCCGAGGGCCAACGCCGGCGGGTGTGGGCCGATGGCGTTCGGTTGGCCATCGTCAACCTGATCCGCAACGCCATCCGCCACGGCAGCCCCGTCGACGGCTCTCCGCTCCGCATCGACATCACCGTGACCCCCGACGGCTCGATCACCGTCGAGGACAACGGTCCCGGGATTCCCGAGACCGAGCGGGAGCGAATCCGCCGTCCGTTCGAGCGGGGTGCCTCGTCCACCGGATCGGGCCTGGGGCTTGCCTTCGTTCAGCGTGTCGCCGAGGTTCACGGAGGGGCGTTGGAGATCGGGAACGGGCCCAGCGGCGGCGCCCGGGTGATCCTGCGTGTCGGGCCTCGGCCGAGCCCGGGCTAGACGTCGAGGAAGATGTTCGGCAGGCGGGCCGCCAGCCAGGGCTTGCGGCCGTAGGCCACGACCTTCCCGGTCAACGTCGGCCTGATCCGCCCGATCCGACCGAGGCTGAGTAGCAGAAACGCAACCGGGTCGGCGTGAATGCGCACGTCGGGCCGGCGCGGACGGGTACGGGTCACGGTCATCGCCCCCTGGGCGATCGTCTGCGTCCAATCGACGGCCTCGACTTCGCGGTCTCCTCGCATGTGAAGGTGGACCGTGGCGGTGAGATCTCCGGCCGCCTCGGGGTCGACGAAGTTGGCGGCGACCGGTAGTACGCCATCGAGCGCGGTGATCGCCTGGGTACGGCTTATCGGCCGGATGTTCCCTTTCGCCGCGCCAAGGTCTCTGCCGTGAATCAGGAATTCGTCGAGGAGCGTCGACTCGATCACGGCCAGCGGCTGCTCGACGGCCCAGTGGTTGAACCTGGCGTCGGGATCGTCCCCGTAGTAGTCGAGCAGGTCCATCACCTCGCGCCGCGTCAGGGCGGCGAGGTCCTCCGAACGGCGGGTTTCGACGGCTCGGATCCGGTCGGCCGAGAAGCGGTGCCCGTCGGCCGGTATCGGCATCGGCTCGGGTTGATCGGCCATCTCCCGGTAGAGCCGAGGCAGCACGACGAGGTGGGCGCCGAGCTCGCCAACCGTCCACTCCAGGCCGGGCACGCGCTGACCGGATTCAGCCGTGGCCAGATCGGCTGCGAACTGATCGACGGCCTCACGGAGAAGCCGGCGACGCTGCGGGTCGGTCCCTGGGGGTGAGGGCATGGGGCCAGGGTAGTCCGACCGAACTGGCGAGTAGGGGCCAGTTGCAGCGCCGCCGGCGGGCGTCGGGGGCTCCGACGCGATCTTCGTCCGGGAGGAAATCTGTGATCTGTGAGTCAGCCGACCGGTGATCGGTCGACGGGGGGCTTGTCGACCGACCGCCCGGCGGGATCGTCAGAAGCCGGGCGGCCGGTCACATCGATGACCTCCGGATCGGCGGCGGCCGAGGGGGACGGCCGACGCCGCCGGAGGTCAGAATCAAAGTCGGGGCCGGATGAGGGCCGACCCCGAGGGGGTGAGTACAGGTGGGCGAAGGGCCACTCGGCACCGCCGTCGCCGGCCTCCTGAGCCTGCTCCCGGCGAATCGCCCAACGGGCCCGCAAGCTCTCGGCCTTGGCCGACATCACCACAAACCAGCCGATCAGCGCGGTCCACAGACCGGTTCCGGATTGCGTGAACTGCCACACACCGAAGGCGACGATGGCCCAGCCAAGCCAGCGGCCGAGCTTGGCCGCCGAGATGGTGGCTTGATGCCGTTCACCGGTGCGCTTCCACAGTACAGCCTGCAGCACACGGCCACCGTCGAGGGGAAGGGCGGGAATCATGTTGAAGACAGCGAGGGCGAGGTTGATGAGGCCCAGCCAGAAGAAGGCGGCGGTGGTCAGGGCCCCGAAACCCAGTGAAACCATGAGGTTCGACACGACGAGCGCCACCACACCGATGGCGACGCTGACCGCGGGACCGGCCAGGGCGATTCGGGCGGCCGCACCGGGATCGTCGGGCTCCCGTTCCAATGAGGCGACGCCGCCGAGCGCGAACAGGGTGATGCCGCGAACGGCGATGCCGTTGCGTTGGGCGACGATCGAGTGGCCCAGCTCGTGGGCGATGATCGATCCGAGGAACAGCACAGCCGTGGCCAGCGCGGCCATGAAGTAGGCGGCACCGGTCAGTCCGGGCACGAGGCCCGGGAGCACGGTGCCGGTCAAGGCGCTGATGAGCACGAATCCGATGGCCGCGATCGACCAGTGGAGGCCAATGGCGATGCCGGATACTGTGCCGAGCCGAATGGTCGGACGCATGAAGAGCCTTTCAGCAAGGCCTTCGGTCTCTCCCGCCGCACCACAGTGTGTGGTGGCGGCCAGCGTCGCCGGGATTTCTCCGTACTGACGACGACGCGAGTTCGAGGGATACTCCCCGTAGGCGGTTCGTTCTGGCCTCCATCATGGCGACTCGGGCATAAGGCGGGGGTAAAGCTCGACTGCCTCAGTCGCCAAAAACCGCAAGTCTTGTCGTGAAAAGCGAGCTCAGAGCTCGCCGTTCGCGACAGGAGTTCGAGGGTCAGCGGAGGTTGACGATGACCCCGTGGATGATCAGTTGCTCGCCGACCCGGCTACGGTCGCGGGACCGGAAATCGAGGGCCCGCAGCCCGTCTCCCCTCCCATCATTCGCCCGGACGAAACGGAGATCGGCGTCGTCGAGTTTCAGCAGGCCGTCATCGACCGGACGGTCGAGCAGTGCCGACCATCGCTGCGCCACGTCGTCCGGGTCCGCAGCCTGCAACTCGATACCGACGATGGCGTCGACCACCGACATGTCGACGGCTTCGCGCCACTCCGGCCCGGCCCACGGCCACTCACCCGGCTCCTCACAGGCATCGATCGAGAGGAGGCTGCCGCCGACGTCGGAGGGATGAATGTGCAGCCCGACGATGGCCGGGCCTCCCTCCAATTGCCCTTCGGCCTCGTGAACGATCCGCATGTCGAGTTCGTCGGCCCGGGCTCGCACCCACTCGAGATCGTCGGTCTGCAGGATTATCATGTACCCGCCGTCACCGAATCGTTTCTTCAGCAAGCGACCGGCGGCAGTCCCCTCCTCGGTGGGTGAAACGATCTCCACGAACTGATCCCCGCACGGCATCACCACGTTGGCCAACCCGAATGCGGCCACGCCCGGGTCGCGGTACGCGATCTTCAGACCGAGAAGACCGGAAACGGTTCCCTCGGCGGCGTCGAGGTCGGATGCGAGCCATACAACCTGTCGAAGTCTCAACACAGGCACCACTATGGCATAGTGGGGCGGTCGCGTCAGCACCGCCACAACTGACCTGTAATCAATACGATTGGCGGTCCGCGGCAGAGGGACCGGCGGAATTCAGCAGCGTTCGAGCAGGGGTCGTAGCGTGACGAACACGGAGAAACTGTGGATGATGGGTGCCGTCGAGGGCGCCGAACGGCTGGCCCGTCGTGAGATCAAACCGTCGGAGTGGATGGCCTCGGTCGTCGGCCGGATCGAGGCGATGAACCCGTCGCTCAACGCCATCACCATTGACCTGACCGAGCAGGCCATGGACGCGGCCGTCGCCGCCGACGAACGGATCGCCACCGATCCGGCGGCCGAACTCCCACCACTTTTCGGCGTGCCGGTGACGATCAAGGAGAATGTCGACGTCGCCGGTCAACCGACGACCAACGGGATTCCCGCCTTCGAAAACCTGTTGGCCACCGAGAACGCCCCGCTCGTCGATCGGCTGACCGAGGCGGGAGCGATCATCGTCGGCCGGACCAACACTCCCGAGTTCTCGATGCGGGCCACCACCGTCAACCCGCTCCGGGGGAGGACGGTGAACCCGTGGGGTGACGACATCTCCCCCGGCGGCTCGTCCGGCGGGGCGGGCTCGGCCGCCGCAGCGGGGATGGGTCCGATCCACCACGGCAACGACATCGGCGGCTCGCTGCGGTTCCCCTCGTTCGCCAACGGCGTCACATCGGTGAAGCCGAGCTCGTGCCGGGTACCGGTGTTCAACTCGACGGCGGCCGCCGAGCGCGGCCCGTTGGCCCAGGCGATGTCCGTGCAGGGCGTCATCGGCCGCCACGCCGCCGATGTGCGGGCCGCGACCAGGTTGATGATCGCTCCCGACCCACGGGATCCGATGTCGCCCCCGGTTCCCTGGGACGGGCCTCCGATCACCGACGGTGGCGAGCCGATCACGGTCGCCGTAACCAAGGCGACAGGCGGATACGAGATGCACCCGGGCATCGCCGCCCTCATCGACCGGGCCGCCGGTCAGCTCGCCGACGCCGGATATCGAGTGGTTGAGGCCGATCCGCCACCGATAACCGCCGCCTCCCGAGGCTGGTTCTCGGCAGCGACCACCGAGATGAAGACGACCTTCGATCCGCCGCTGCGGGCCTACGGATCCGAAACCATCAT
>JAOUGG010000209.1 GCA_029857855.1 Acidimicrobiia bacterium
ATCCGAGCCAGCAGGGCCGTGTTCTCGACGATGCGATCGGCGTCGGCCACGGTGTGAGCCACCGAGAACGTCCACGATTCGCTCTTCGCCCACGGGGCCAAGAAGACACCGTTGTTGTGTTGAACGAGGTAGCGGAGGTGGCTGATTGCCGTGTCGACGGCCAGGAACTCGCGGTAGTTCGTGGGCGGCGTTTCATGGACGACGATGCAGCCCTTGAACCCGTAGGCCACACCGTAGTTGGGTAGCCCGCGCTCGGCCAGGGCCTCGGCGCAACCCTTGTAGGTGTAGCGCGACAGTTCGCCGGCCCGCTCGTAGGCCTCGGGAGTCAGCACCTGGGTCAGCACGGCCCGGGCCGCGGCCATGGTGAGCGGGTTGCCGTTGAATGTGCCGACCTGGTCGTAGCGTCCGTCGGTGATGGCCGACATCACCTCGGCGGTCCCGCCGATGGCCCCGCATGGCACGCCACCGCCCAGAGCCTTGGCCAGGCAGACGATGTCGGGGGTCACGCCGAACAGTTCGGTCGCTCCACCGGCGGCCACCACCAAACCGGTTTTTACCTCGTCGAAGGTGAGCAGGGCGCCGTTTCGCCGGGTCAGCTCCTTCAGCCCCTCCAGGTAGCCGGGAGCCGGTGGAATGATGCCGGCGTTCATCATCATCGGTTCGATGATCATGCCCGCCACCCGGTCGGGATGGCGCTCGAAGATCCGCTCGACCGCGGCCAGGTCGTTGAAGGGCGCAATCCGGACCAGATCGGCGATGGCCTGGGGCACGCCGGGGTTGGGGGTGAGGTTGGGCTCGTCGACCGGACCAAGGTCCTCGAGTGACCGCCAGATCGACACAGCAACGAGGTCGTGGTGGCCGTGGTAGCTGCCCTCGATCTTGATGATCAGATCTCGCCCGGTGATGGCCCGCATCAGGTGGATGGCGTCCATCGTGGCCTCGGTGCCGGAGTTGGCGAACCGCCACAGCGGCAGCCCGAACCGCTGAGCCAGATTCTCGGCCACGACGATCGAGTCCTCGGTCGGTTGGGCGAAGTGGGTGCCGAGCGGAACCCGGCGAGTGATGGCGGCCGCCACGTCGGCGTTTCCGTGGCCCACGACGTTCACGCCGTACCCGGCATGCACGTCGATGTAGTCGTTGCCGTCGACGTCCCAGACGTGGCTGCCGGAACCGTGGCTGACCCAGATCGGATGCGGTCGCCCGGTGGCCCAGCTCGACGTCACCCCTCCCGGCATCACCGCCTGCGCCTGCTCGGTGAGTTCGAGGGATTTGGGGGTTCGGGCCACGAACTGGTGCTCTTCGGCCAGAATTCGGTCGTCGATGGTGACCGGCGGTGTCATGGGACCTGCCTCTCGTGCCTCTGGATGTTTCGCTTTACGACCGATTATCTCATCAGGTAGTCTGATTGAACAGTCAGATTTCCCGTAGCGTGATCAGGGGGCGCATGGGTAGCAGCAGGCCGACACTCACGGGGACCGACTACACCAGCCCCGACGTTTATGACCGGGAGATCGATCGGATCTTTCGTGGCGGATGGGCCTGCATCGGGCACCAATCGGGGTTCGGTCCCCGGTCCCGCCGGGTCCTGGAGGTGGCGGGCGAGCGCATCATCGTCACCGGCGATGAGGAGGGGCGGATTCACGCACTGGCCAATGTGTGCCGTCATCGGGGTTCGGAGCTGTGCGATCCGACCGACCCGACGATCGTCGGCGGTGATCCCGGCCCGAAGTCGATTCGCTGCCCGTACCACGCGTGGACCTACTCACTCGACGGGTCGCTAGTGGCCACACCCCGCGTCGACGAAGGTGACATCGACCTCGCCGCCAACGGTCTCCACCGCTACCCGATCGAGGTGGTCAACGGCTTGGTGTTCGTCTCGCTCGGCCGGCCGACGATGACGCTCGACGCCTGGCTCGACCGCTACTCCCCCGATGCGGCGGCGTGGCTACGTGGGGCCGAGTTCGACTTCACCGGACTGCATCTCGAACGACGAACGGCGACCCGTGTCGCCGCCAACTGGAAGATCATCGTCGAGAACTACCTCGAATGCCTCCACTGCCCCGTGGTTCATCCCGAGCTGGTCGACGTGATTCCGCTCTACCGCACGGGCCGGGCCACCGATCCCGATCGCGACGACGGGGCGGTGGCCCTGACACCCGGCGCCAACAGCTTCAGCGCCGACGGACAGGCCGACCTTCCACTGCTTCCCGGTTTCGACGCCGACAACGAGAACCTGTATGTGGGTCACCACGTGTTCCCCAATCTGTTCGTCGACGTAACCTCCACGTCGTGCATCGTCACCGTCCTGTTCCCCGACGGCGCCGGCAACACCATGGCGCTCGGTGACTACCTGTTCGCGCCCGAAGCGCCCGACCAACCCGACTTCGACCCCGACACCGTGATCGACTTCAGCGAACTCGTCGGACACCAGGATTACGACGTCTGCGAACGGGTGCAGCGCGGCGTGCGGTCGGCGACGTTCGACCACGGGATCCTGACCGCCAAGGACCGCGAGGTGGCCACGTTCGACACCCACTACCGGCAGGCCCTCGAACCTGTCGACTGGGCGGCTCGACCGCAGTAGATTTCTGAGACACTCGGTCGCCGATCCGGCGGCGGTTCACACAAGGGAGACGATCATGGCGACGACTCGCCGTCAGTTCATCAGCCGATCGGGGCGACTCGGTCTGCTCCTCGGGTTGGGTGGGCTGCCCATCCTGAGCGCGTGCGGCAGCGACGAAACGTCGGCCGCCGATCTG
The DNA here is from genome assembly GCA_029857855.1 of Acidimicrobiia bacterium. GTDB lineage: Bacteria > Actinomycetota > Acidimicrobiia > Acidimicrobiales > SZUA-35 > JAHELU01. The sequence continues at coordinate 2,760 of JAOUGG010000209.1, forward strand.
GAGCCCATCGCCGACGGCCTCGAGCCGGAGGCCGGGCCTCTCCGGCTGTTCAACTACGCCGACTACGTCAACCCCGACGTGGTGGCCAAGTTCGAGGAGATGTACGGCGTGACGGTCGAGATCACCACCTTCGACGTCGACTCCGAGGCCATCACGAAACTGGCCAACGGCTCGGTCGAGGTCGACGTCCACCACTCGGCGGCCCCCAACAGCCTCGACCGGCTCATCGCCGGAGGGATCCTGCAGCCGCTCAACCCCTCGTACCTGCCCAACCGGGCCAACCTCCTGGCGTCGTACGACGACCCCTGGTACGATCCGGGCTCGATCTACACGGTGCCCTACACGGTGTTCTCCTCCGGTATCGGCTACCGGGCCGACCGGATCGATCCGGCCGTCGTCGCCGAGAAGGGGTGGGACATCCTGTGGGACCCCACCTACAAGGGCGCCACCTCGATCCTCGACGACTACCGGGAGGGCATCGCCATGGCGCTGCTCCGCGCCGGCGTCACCGATGTCAACACCTCCGATGAGGCCTTGATCAAACAGGCCGGCGACGACCTGCTGGAGCTCGTCGACCTGATGAACATCAAGGTCAACATCGAGGGCTACAAGGACATCCCCGAAGGCATCACCGACCTGGCCCACACCTGGAGTGGCGACGTGATCACCGGCGCCTACTCCTACCTTCCCGAAGGCACCGACCCGTCGGTCATCGGTTGGTGGTACCCGGCCGACAACGTCGGCGTTGTCAACAACGACTGCATGGCTGTCACCGCCAACGCCGCCAACCCGGTACTGGCCCACCTCTACATCAACTTCCTGCTCGACTCTGCCATCGCCGAGGAGAACTTCACCTGGAACGGCTACCTTCCCCCGATTCAGGGGCTCGACGCCGACTACCTGATCGCTGCCGAGTACGTGCCCGAGAACCTGGCCTCTGCGGTTCTGACCGACGACGTCATCTCCAAGGGCCTGCGGTTCGAACCGCTGGAGCTCGAAACCGATCAGCTCTGGGAGCAGACCTGGTCCACCTTCACCGCTGGTTGAGTCGGACGATCTGGTGGGGTCACAAAGATCGCAATCGTCACTGTGGACGGGCATGGCGATACCCGGAACGTTGTGGCTCGTCGCGTTGTTCGTGATCCCGGCCTACGCCATCCTGGCTGTGGCCTTTGGCGACATCGACCCGATCCTGCGGACCACGGCCCCGGCCTGGAGTCCCCTGGCCTGGAGCGGCTCCACGATGGTCGACACGCTGGGTCGGGTGTTCGGCGGCGACCTCGGCAAGGTGTTCGTCCGCACGGGCCTGTACGCGGCCGCTGCGCTGGCCGGGTGCTGCCTGATCGGCTACCCGGTCGCCTACTTCACGGCCCGGCGGGCCGGGCGGTCGAGGGGTCTTGTGCTCGGCCTGCTGGTGTTGCCGTTCTGGATCAGCTACCTGATGCGCATGCTGGCTTGGGTCAACCTGCTGCAGCCCGACGGGTACGTGAATGCCATCCTGTCGGCGTTGCACCTCGGCGCCCGTGACCATAACTGGCTGGACGGCGACTGGCCGACGGTCGTCATCGGACTCATCTACGGCTACGTCCCGTTCTTCATCCTGCCTCTGTACGCGGCGCTCGAACGCCTCGACGAGCGGCTGATCGAGGCGTCCCGCGACCTCGGGGCGTCATCTTTCTCGACATTCCTGCGAGTCACCCTTCCCCTGTCGGTTCCGGGGTTGATGGCGGCCTCGGTGATCGTGCTGTTGCCGATGTGCGGTGACTACTACACCAACACCTATCTGACGGGCGGGTCGCCCCGCACGGAGATGGTGGGCAATCAGATCGAGTTCTTCCTGCGGGGGTCCAGCCAGCCGCAGAGTGGGGCGTCGCTGGTGATCATCCTGATGGCCTTCCTCCTGGTGGCGATGGGCTACTACCTGGTCGTGATCGCGAGGACGCAGCGGGAGGGCCGATCGTGAGCGTGGGCGGGTACCGGCCTGGCCGCCGCCTCGGGCCGCTGATGGTGATCACCTGGCTGTATGTTCTGTGGTCGCTGCTCCCCGTGCTGATCGCGGTGCGGATCTCGTTCAATTCGGGCAAGAGCCGCTCGTCGTTCCAGTCGACGTCGATGCGTTGGTACTGGGAGGACCCGGCGTCGGTGTGGCGCGACCAGGCGCTGCAGACCGCCCTGTCGAACACGCTGAAACTGGCGGTGCTGACGATGGTGCTGGCGGTGCCGATCGGGGTGGCGATGGCCATCGGCCTGCAACGTTGGCGGGGCCGGGCGTCGCGGGCGGCCAACAACCTGATGTTGCTGCCCCTGGTGACGCCGGAGATCGTGATCGGCGTCGCCCTGTTCCTCGTGTTCACCCAGATCTACTCGTCGATTCCTCGCGGGTTCACGACCCAGCTCCTCGGGCACGTCACGTTCACGCTGTCGTACGTGGTGGTGATCGTCCGGGGTCGGTTGCTGTCGATCGGCGGCCAGTTCGAGGAGGCGGCTCGAGACCTGGGGGCGACGAGGATGCAGGCCCTGCGCCTCGTGCTGCTGCCCCAGCTCGGCCCGGCGATCTTCGCCAGCTTCATGGTGGTTTTCGCCACGTCAGTCGACGACTTCGTGATCTCGTCGTTCCTGTCGACGGGGGCGTCGAGCGAGACCGTTCCGATCAAGATCTACGCCTCGGCCCGGGCCGCCGCCACCCCGGCGGTCAATGCGGTGGCGACGGTGATGCTGGTCGTGACCCTCGCCATCGTGGCCGTCGGCGGCCTGGCCATCTGGGCCTATCGCCGCAACCAGGGTGCAACGTTGGGGTCGGCGGCCGCAGCGACCGGAATCGGCGGATGATGCCGTCTTCGCGGTCGGACGGAAACAGACCCAAACGGTAGGTAGAGCGTCAATGGCTTCTCCATCAGATGATCGCAAGTCGTCCATCCTGGCCGCGGCGTTGCGGGTGATCATCGATGTCGGCCTCACCGACATGACGATCGCCCTCGTCGCCGAGCAGGCC
>JAOUGG010000210.1 GCA_029857855.1 Acidimicrobiia bacterium
TTTGCAGCCAGGGCGGCAACCAGTCCCGCCTGGTGCGCGCAGAACGGCTGGTGTGGGCAGGCGGGGCGGCAGAATCTCAGAATGAATCGGGTTTGTTGACGCCCTGACGTCCCTCCAGCGCCCGGCCCAGCGTCAGCTCGTCGGCGTATTCGAGGTCACCGCCGACGGGAAGACCCGACGCCAGCCTCGTCACCACCACGTCGGCGAACGGGGCCAGGACCTTGTTGGCGATGAAGCTCGCCGTCGTCTCGCCCTCCAGGTTCGGGTTGGTGCACAGGATCACCTCTTTGATGTCCTCGCTCGCCACCCGAAGGGCCAGCTCCCGCACCTTGAGGCTGTCGGGGCCGATGCCCTCCAGCGGATTGATCGCCCCGAGCAGCACGTGATAGAGGCCGTCGAACGCGCCGGTCTTCTCGATGGCGGCGATGTCCTTCGGCTCCTCGACCACACACAGCACGTGGGGATCGCGGTTGGGGTTCATGCACACGGCGCACTCCGGCCCCTCGGCCACGTTGAAGCAGCGCTCGCAGAACGACACGTGTTCCTTCACCGAGATGATGGCGTCAGCCAGACGATTGGCGTCGACCTTGTCGGCTTTCAGCAGGAAGAAGGCGATTCGTTGGGCTGACTTCGGGCCGATGCCGGGCAGGCGGCCGAGCTCGTCGATCAGGATCTCGACGGGGCGGGCGTAGATGCTCACAGGATGGTCGTCGGCTCAGCTCAGCCGAGCAGCCCGCCGAAGCCGCCGAGATCGGGGTGGCCAAGGCCCTTACCGATGTTGTCGAGCACCGTCTCCTGCAGATCGGCGATCTGGGCGCCGGCGTCGCGCAGCGCGGCCAGCACCAGCTCCTCCAGCAACTCGACGTCGTCGGGGTCGACGGCGGCCGGGGCGATGGTGACGTTGCGGTATTCGCCGGCACCGGTCATCTCGATCGTGACCATGCCGCCACCCGCCGAACCGGTGACGACCTCGGCCGCCTTCGACTCCTGGGCGGCCTGCATCTGCTGCTGCATGGCCTGCGCCTGCTCGAGGATGGCGCCGAAATCGAGGCCGCCCGCGCCGCCGAAGGCTCCGGCGAGATCTCCCAGATCGGGCTGTTCGTTCATGTCGGAATCGGACACAGGATCGCTCCTACTCGAGGTCGGTGACTCGGGGTTCTGGTATTCGGGATTATTCGGGCTTCGGTTCGATGATCTTCGAACCGGGGAAGGCTCTGGTGAGCCGGTCGACGCCGTCGGTCGATTGATCGGAGGCGTCGGCGAGGTCTTCGACCGGTCCGACGTCGTCCAGTGAATCATCTGTTGGCCGGGCCCTGGGTGATTCCAGCTTGGCCGGGTCCATCGATTCGGAGGGGGCCGAGGTGTCGACGATCACGTCGACGGTGAGCGGCTGGTTGAAGTGACGGCTGAGCGCCTGTTCGACCTCGGTCTTCACCTCCTGGCAGCGACTCACGTAGTGGCTGTTGGGCACGGCGACGACGATGGTCGACCCGTTGACCGCCGACACGGTGCCGACCTGGAAGCGGACGCGGGCCCGCTGGCTGACGTCGTCGAGTTGGGTTTCGAAGGCCTGGGTCATTTCACCGGCGGTGATGGTTCGACCGCCGGTGCCGTTGGCCGGGGCGGCGGCCGCCTCCGGTGACAGGGTCTGTTCGACCGGCGGCTCCGGTTTCTGCGCAGCTGGGGCGGGCTCAGCCTCGGGCGGTGCCTCGGCGGCAGGGGCGTGCGCAGCGGGGGCGGCTTCGGCCTGTGGTGGGGTGGTGGCGGGCGGCGTTGTGTCGGAGCGTGTGGATCGGGGGGTCTTGGTCGAGGCGACCTCGGCGAGACGGTTGCGGGCCGCAGCCGCAGGGCCATTGGCCTCGGCGCTCGGCGCGGCGGCCGGCGACGGTTCCGGACTCGACGCGGCCGACGACGCCGCGGCGGCTAGCCGGGAAGGCGAGGACGCCGAGGACGCCGAGGACGCTGGGGATGGTGAGGAGCTGCCGGGTGTTGCACCACCCGCGTCGGCCAACTGCTCCTGCAGCGTGCTCACCTGCTGTTCGAGGCTGGAGATCCGGTTGACGAGATTGCTGACGAGCGCCCTGGTGGCGTCGTCGGTGCTCCCTCCGCCCTCGCCCCCGTCGCCCGCTCCGGCGGTCACCGCCCCGACTTGGGAAGCGGCCCGCTGGTCGCGGCACAGGCGGAGCAGTGTCACCTCGAGTGGCACCCGAGGGTCGGGGGCCTGGCGCATGTCGACCAGTGCGGTGCCGATCGATTCGAGTGAGCGGGTGAGGGTGGCCGGGCCGAGCTTGGCCCCGAGATCTCGGGCCTGGGTCTGGGCGGTGTCGTTGAGATGGGCGAGCGAGGCCCCCATGACGGCGAGAAACGCGCCCCGCAGCACTTCGACCATGGCCTCGCCGATCACCCGAGGTTCCTGGCCGTTGCTGAGGCCCTGCTGGAGACCGGCGATGGCGGCCTGCGGGTCGCCGTCGCCGATGGCGTTGACGAGCACGAGCCCGATGTCGGACCCGGCGGGAACACCCCCGGCGGCGGCCACGAGGTCGAGGGCGGAAAGGGTGTCTCGGGCCGAGCCGCCACCCTGACGCAGCACGTAGTCGACCGCCTCGTCGACCTTGTCGGCCGGGATGTCGAGCCCGGCGTCTTCGATGACCCAGCGGACGTGCTCCTCCAGCTCGTCGGCCGGGAGAAGGTGGAACTCGAAGGGTTGGGTCCGGCTCCGGATCGTCTGCACGACCTTGTGGGGCTCGGTGGTGGCCAGCACGAACACGACGTGGTCGGGCGGCTCCTCCAAGGTCTTGAGCAGGGCATTCTCCGCCCCGGCGCTCAGCATGTGGACCTCGTCGAGGATGTAGACCTTGGTGTTGCCCGGCGACCCGAGGTTGACCCGGGAGATGAGGTCACGGATGTCGTCGACCTTGTTGTTGCTGGCGGCGTCGAGCTCGTGGACGTCGAACGAGCGGCCGTTCTCGATGGACACACAACTCTCGCACTCGCCGCACGGTTCGCCGTCGTCGCCGAGGCTGGCGCAGTTGAGCGCCTTGGCCAGGATGCGGGCGGTCGAGGTCTTGCCGGTGCCCCGGGGGCCGCTGAACAAGTAGGCGTGGCCGACTCGGTCGTTGGCCACCGCCGACTTCAGCGCCGTAGTCACATGCGACTGGCCGCGCAGCTCCGAGAACCGCTGTGATCGGTAGCGTCGGTACAGGGACTGGTAGGCCACCATTCCGAGCCTATCGGGTGGATTCGGCCCGAGGATTCCGTCACGTTGCCACGGCAGCGGGTCGCCGGCCTGGTACAAATGAGGGGCGGGTTCGGCCTCCCAACGACCATCGAGTCATCACCACCGACGGCCGGCCCGGGGAGAGAGGAATGGGGATGAGGCGCCCATGAGTCGATGGTGTTCGGCGTGCGGGTTGTCTGCCGAGAGCGGTATGTCGAACAACGAGGCGGTCGGCTGATGAGCCGGAAAACCGAGCGGGCGTTCCTGGGAGTGCTGGGCTTCGCCGGCGCTGTCCTGGCGCTGGTCGTCGGCGTGCAGCTGATGACCGGTGGCGGCTCTGTCGACGTGGCGGCCAGCTCCGTGGGCGGCATCGAAGCGACGGCTCCCGCGGCGCCGAGCGGTTCGACCGGCAGCGGCAGCGGCGTCGGAGCGGCACCGGATTCGCTGGTGGTGAGCACCACGGCCGGGTCGGATCCGTCGACCTCGTCGTCGGCGGCGAGCGGTGGGGCTGACTCGTCGACGACCGCGGCCTCGGCCGACTCGACATCGACATCCACTTCGTCATCAGGTGATGGCGACGGCTCCTCGACCACGGCAACGTCGTCCGAAACGACGGGCCCCTCCGGAGGCGAAGGGTCGGTCACAACGTCGACCTCGGTTTCCCCGACATCTTCGACGGCGGTCGACTCGTCGACAACGGTCGTCAGCGCCGAGTTGAGCGACATCGAACGGGAGATCATCCGGCTGACCAACGAACTGCGAGCGAATCCGGCAGGTCCTCAGCGGCGGCAGAAACCAATGCCCGGGTGCGTGAACGAAGACGACCAGATCGAGATCGATCCCGAGACCGGGCATCCCAAACCGGCCCGGCGATTGACGCCGAGCCAGCCAGTGTCGGTCCGGATGTCGCGTGACTGGTCGCAGCACATGGCCGGGGCCGACGCCATGTCGCATCGCAGCGCCGAATCGCAGAACGAGATCTACGCCGAGCTGGGCATCGCGTGGGCTGCCCGGGGCGAGAACGTGGCGTGGGCGGTCGGCTACGAACTGTCCGACGTGGCGCAGCTGTTCTTCCAGGGCTGGCGCGAGTCCGACGGCCACTACTGCAACATGATGTCGGGGGCGTTCTCGGAGATCGGCGTCGGGCACGTTCGCACCGACGGCGGCAAGGATTTCGCCACACAGAACTTCTACCGCCCTCGTTGAATTGGGCGTGCGTGTGGCTGGCCGGGCTCCTACTGGCGGTTGCCGGTGACGAGCCGAGGTATCTGTTCTCGCAAGTGACGGCCAGGCGATCTGCGGCACACGATGGGTTCCGCTGAGAGCTGCTGCCTTCCGGCCCTGACTCGGTTCACAGGCCAAAGTTGCACAGGACCCGACCGTCACCTGCCAGAACAGATACGTTTCGACTTCATCGACGGGTTTCGACGTGGGTTCCAAAACTACCTGCCGAAGACCCGTCGGCGTTCGCTATCCTACCGATTCTTACTTCGGTTCCGATGGCCGCCTCCGGGTTGCCTCTTCGGGCCCCGAGGTTACAACTGGAGGAGTGCGAGAGCGGCCGAATCGGCACGCTTGGAAAGCGTGTGTGGGGCAACCCACCGTGGGTTCGAATCCCACCTCCTCCGCCAAAAGCGTGTTCGAACCTCGTGAGCGGTAAGTTGTGGGCTTCTCGACGTCTGCGGGCAGTGTGCCGCACAGCCGTTCCCTGTGGTGTGTCAGTGGTGAATCGTCAACGCGCCACGGAGCGGGAAGTCAGCAAATCGTGGCCGGCCGGCCGTGGCGGGCGGGCCTCGGTGGCGTCGACTTCGAGACGGGGAGCCGGGCCAGGATTTCGACCGGGCGAGCATCAACGGGTTCGGGTCACCTTCGACAGTCCGCGAGGCTGCTCGGGATCCAAGCCCTTGGCGAGAGCCAACGAACGGGAAAAGGCCTGCAGGGCAGGGGCCGCCACCAACGGTGCCAACCATTCTGGACTCGCTGGGATCACGATCCGCCGGTCAGCCGGAAAGTCGTGCCGGTCGGTGAGAGCGACAAGATGAGCTCCCCGGCTGAGCAGGTCTCGGGCCAGCTCGGCCATGGGAGCCAGCACTGCCCCGCCGGTGGCCACCATCAGAACCGGAAATCCGAGCTCGACCATGGCGACGGGACCATGAAGGAAATCGGCGGCGGAGAACGGTTGGGCCAGCACCGAGGACAGTTCCTGTAGCTTCAACGCCCACTCGAACGCTGTGGCATGGTGGAATCCCCGCCCCACCACGACACATCGGTCGTGTTCGATGACCCCCTCGATCGCGTCGTCGACCCGATCAATCTGGCTCAGGACCCGCCCCACCGCTCCTGGCACTTCGGCGAGGGCGTCTCGGGCGGGGTCATCCTGTCCTGCCGAACACATCGCCACCGCTGCCAGCTCGGCGATGTAGGTTTTTGTGGCGGCAATCGATCGTTCCTCGCCAGCCGCCAGGTCGATGACCAAGTCGGCGGCCGAGGCCAGCGGTGAGGCCAGGTCGTTGGTGAACGCCACACG
>JAOUGG010000211.1 GCA_029857855.1 Acidimicrobiia bacterium
AGGGCCCGAAGATCGTCACCTCCCGATTCGGGGACCCCGAGAGCTACCGCCTGTCGAACTACGAGAACACCGGCGGCTACAACGCACTGCGGGCGGTGCTCAACATGGCCCCGGCCGACGTCCACGGTCAGGTCCGGGACGCGGTCCTGCTCGGACGGGGCGGCGCCGGCTTCCCGGCTGGTGTCAAGTGGGGCTTCATGCCCCCGGTGTGGCCCCGATATCTGGTGGTCAACGGCGACGAATCCGAACCCGGCACCTACAAGGATCGTCTGCTCATGGAGCGCGATCCCCACCAGCTCATCGAGGGCTGCCTGATCACCTGCTTCGCCCTGGGGCTCAACACGTGCTTCCTCTACGTCCGCGGTGAGATGGCCCTGGCCCAGGAACGTATCGCCGAGGCGCTGAACGACGCCTACGAGGCCGGCTACGTCGGCCGCAACATCATGGGCACCGACGTGTCGATCGACGTTGTGCTCACCTGGGGTGCCGGCGCCTACATCGTTGGCGAGGAAACCGCCCTCATCGAGTCGCTCGAAGGCAACCGGGGTATGCCCCGCCTGAAGCCGCCGTTCTTCCCGGCGGCCAAGGGCCTCTACCTGAAGCCGACGATCGTCAACAACATCGAGACCCTCTCGAACGTGCCATGGATCGTGATCAACGGCGCCGAGGCCTACAAGCAGTTCGGGTCCGAGCGTTCGCCCGGCACCCGGATGCTGGCCATCAGCGGTCATGTCAAGCGGCCAGGGGTCTACGAGGTCGAGCAGGGCAAGGTCACGTTCCGCGATCTGTTCTACGGCGACAACTTCTGTCAGGGCATCCGCGACGACAACGAACTGAAGATGTTCATCCCCGGCGGTGGCTCGGCTCCCTGGTTCTTCCCGGAGCAGCTCGATCTCCCGCTCGAAGCGTCCGAGGTCGGCGCCGCCGGGTCGATGCTCGGCTCCGGCGCCATCGTGGCGATGGACGACACAACCGATGCGGTCAAGGCCTGCCTGCGGGTCGTGCGCTTCTTCGCCCGGGAGTCGTGCGGCAAGTGCACCCCGTGCCGCGAGGGCACGACCTGGGAGGAGAAGATCCTCCAGCGGATCAACGACGGCTACGGCCGTCCGGACGACATCGACCTGCTGCTGTCGATCGGCGAACAGATCAGCCCGGGGCCGTATCCCGGCGCGGCTCACGAGGAAGCCGGCATCGTCGCCGTGCCGTTCCCGCCGAAGCAGACCACGATCTGCCCGCTCGGGCCGTCGTCGGTCGCCCCGATCACCTCGGCCATCCGCCGTTTCCGCCACGAATTCGAGTGCCGTCTGCCTTCGGCAGCCGCCCCCGAGTTTCGCCCTTCGGACGAAACATCGAGTGACTCAGAGGTTGCCGACGAGGTGGTGACATGACAGCAACTGAAGCCACAACCGGAGTGCCGTTCACGCTCAACGGAACCGACTTCGAGGCCAACCAGGGTGAACTCCTGATCGACGCCTGCGAACGCAACGGCGTCCACATCCCCCGGTTCTGCTACCACCCCCGGATGAACCCGGTGGGTATGTGCCGCATGTGTCTGGTCGAGGTCGACACCGGCCGCGGCCCGGCCCTTCAGCCGAGCTGCATGCTGCCGGTCACCCCGGAGATGAAGGTCGAGACCGAATCCGAGGCCACCAAGAAGGCCCAGGACGGCGTGCTCGAATTCCTGCTCGCCAACCATCCGCTCGACTGCCCGGTGTGTGACAAGGGTGGGGAATGCCCCCTCCAGGACAACGCGTACTCCTACGGTCCCGGCGAGACCCGCTTCGTCGAGGAGAAGCGGCACTACGAGAAGCCGATCCCGATCAGCGACCTGGTCCACCTCGACCGGGAGCGCTGCATCCTGTGTGATCGTTGCACCCGGTTCGCCTCCGAGGTGGCCGGCGATCCGCTGATCCACTTCATCGACCGGGGGTCCCAGACCCAGGTCAACACCTTCCCCGACGATCCGTTCTCGTCGTACTTCAGCGGCAACACCGTGCAGATCTGCCCGGTGGGTGCGCTGACTGCGGCGCCGTACCGGTTCAAGGCCCGGCCTTGGGATCTGAACGCGGTGGAGTCGACCTCCACCGTCGATTCGACCGGCGCCCGTGTCGTGCTCCAGGCCTCGCAGAACGAGCTCGTCCGCATCGTCGGCGTCGACTCCGACGCCGTGAACTGGGGTTGGTTGTCCGACAAGGACCGCTTCATCCACGAGGCCAACGGGTCGCCCGACCGGGTCACCCAGCCGATGGTGGCCGATGGCGAGCCGATCGACGGTGTCCGCAGCCACCGGCCGGTTCGTTGGTCCGAGGCCACGAAGCAGGCGGCCCGGGCCCTGCGCATCGATCCGGAGAAGGTCGCCGTGATCGGCGGTTCCCGTCTCAGTCTCGAGGGCCAGTACGCCTGGAGCAAGCTCATCAAGGGAATCGTCGGCACCGACAACTTCGACGCCCAGCTGGGCGACGGGGTGCCCGCCGCCCTGGCGATGGGCCTCGACCGGGCCACGATCAACCAGGTCTGTGAGCCGGGCGGTGTGATCGTTCTCGTCGGCCCCGACCTCAAGGAGGAGCTGCCCTCGCTGTACCTCCGGGTCCGTCACGCCGTGCTCGAGGATGGAGCCACGCTGATCGAGGTGAGCCCGCGGGCCACGAGTGTCGCATCGATCGCCGCGGTCAACGCCCGCACGATGCCGGGAACGGCGGGCCAGGTCCTGGCCGCGGTCGCCGACGGCCGGTTCGACGATCCGATCGGCACCGTCGACGGCAACCAGCTCCGGGCGATGCACGACGCGCTGACCAGCGGCCGTCCGGTTTCGGTGCTGTTCGGCCGGGCCAACCTGGCCGAGTCGGCCCGCTACGTCGCCGACGCCGTCGGAGCCGTTCGACGCCTCGTCCCCGAGGCCCGCTTCCTGCCGCTGCTCCGTCGGGGCAACGTGCACGGCGCCCTCGAGATGGGCCTGACCCCCGGGTTCCTACCTGGTGGCGTCCGCAACCGGCGCAAGTCCCTGCCCAACTGGCCGAGCACCCCCGACTTCGAGGGCAAGGACACCGACGGGATCCTGCGGGCGGCCGCCGCCGGCAACATCGAGACCCTCGTCCTGCTCGGCGCAGACCCGATCGCCGACTTCCCCGACGTCGGCCTGGCCTCGCAGGCCCTGGCCGAGGTCGACAACATCATAGCCGTCGACTGCTTCCTCACCGCCTCCTCGTCGCTGGCCGACGTGTTCCTTCCGGCCGCCATGTCCGGTGAATACGACGGCTCGTTCATGAACATCGAGCGTCGGGTCAGCCCGTTGAGCGCGAAGGTCACGGCGCCCGGTTTGTGCCGCCCCGACTGGATGATCGCCGCCGAAGTGTCGCTCGCCGTCGGACCCGATCTCGGCTTCGGCAGCCTCGACGAGTTGCGCAGCGAGATGAGCGCGACCATCGCCAACCTGGCCGATCTTTCCTGGCCGGCGTTGAAGACCGCCGACGACGGCCCGATTCCACCCCAGCATCGCAACTGGGATCTCGACTTCGGTGATCCTGCGGCCCTCCCGCCGGTTTCGAGCTACGGGTTCCGCCTTGTGGTCGACCGGAAGCTGTGGGACACCGGCGTGATGGTCCAGCACTCGCCTTCCCTGGCCGGTCTGGCCTCCCCGGCGATCCTGCGCCTGAATCCGGCCGACGTCCACCTGATGGATCTGGGCGACAGCGACTACATCCGGGTCGATCAGGGCGACATCGAGTTCGACGTCCACTTCATGGCCGACGATGCCGTGTCGCCTCGCACCGCCTGGCTGCCGGTCGGACTTCCGGGCTTCGACGTCCGTCAGCTTCTGGCCGCGGGCCGTTCCATCACGAACGTGCGGCTGCAGTCTTCGGCTCTCGACAGTGGTCCGCTCGAGCCCGATCAGGTCGATGACGTGTCGGCGAGCGACCTCATCGCCACCGACGTTTCGGGCGCCGACGCCTCGGATACCGATATGGCGGAGGACACCTCGGGGGAGGAGCACGATGGGTGATCCGTATCTGGCCGACGGCGTCGACTTCGGCGACGTCATCATGGCCGTGGCCAAGGCCGGCATCGCCTTTGTCATCGTGCTCGTCTCCGTGATGTTGATGGTGTGGTTCGAGCGCAAGGTGGTGAGCCGCCTCCAGAACCGCATCGGCCCAAACGTCGCCGGTCCGTTCGGTCTGTTGCAGACGCTGGCCGACGGCATCAAACTCTTCTTCAAGGAAGACATCATTCCGACCCGGGCCGATCGCTTCGTGTTCCAGCTGGCACCGTACCTGTCGCTGGTCACGGCGTTCCTGACCTTCGTCCTCGTTCCGATCGCCGGCGACTTCTCCGAGGGCCGCGACGGTTCGGTCACGATCTTCGGCCGCCAGACCTACATCATGGTGGCCGACCTCCCGATCGGCATCCTGTTCTTCCTGGCCATGAGCTCGCTCGCGGTCTACGGCATCATGCTGGCCGGTTGGTCGTCTGGCTCGAAGTATCCGCTGCTGGGTGCAGTGCGGGCCTCGGCCCAGGCCATCTCGTACGAAGCTGCGCTCGGCCTGTCGCTGGCTTCGGTGCTGCTCGTCTCCGGTTCGCTCAGCACCCACCAGATCGTGGTCACCCAGGCCGGTGGGGCCTTCGGTGGTATCGCCACCTGGAATCTGGTGGCGACCGCGTTCATTCCGTTCATCATCTTCCTGATCGCCGGCACCGCTGAACTGAACCGCCCACCGTTCGACCTGGTCGAGGCCGAGCAGGAGCTGGTCGGCGGCTTCCACACCGAGTACTCGTCGATCCGGTTCTCGCTGTTCTACCTGGCCGAGTTCATGAACACCGTGACCATGTCGGCCATCATCGTCACCCTTTTCCTCGGTGGCCCGGCCGGCCCCAACCTCGGGTTCCTGCCCGGGTGGCTGTGGGGGTTCGTCTGGTTCTTCCTCAAACTGCTGGTCTTCCTGTTCACGTTCGTCTGGTTCCGGGCCACGCTGCCCCGCCTGCGCTACGACCAGCTGATGGATCTCGGCTGGAAGGTGCTGATTCCGATCTCGCTCGGCTGGCTGCTGATGCTCGGAGCCATCCGCCTGACCCGCACCGGCCGGATCGACATCGAGGCGATCGACGATCCCACCGTCGAGATCGTGGCCGTCACCGCCATCGGGCTCGGTGTGCTGTTCATCGGCGGCTCGTTGTTGGTGCTGGCCATCCGGGCCGCCCGCCAGGAACGGCTGGCCGAGAGCGGCCTTGTCGCGGTTGCGGTCGACGGCGGCCCCCTCGGGGTCGAAGGAAGGGCGAACTGATGGGAGTGTTCCTCGCGGGGCTCGGAACCCCGAGTTGCCGCGCAACTCGCAGGCGCGAATCGGAGGTTCGCTGACGATGGGCTACCTAGAGGGTTTCGCCGTCACGTTCAAGAAGATCGCCGAGGGTGTCACCACCCTCAACTACCGCGCCGGGCGGGGCGGCAAGAGCGACCTGAAGGCTCCGAAGCCGGAGCGGCTGCACGGCCGTCACGTCCTCAACCGCTACGAGGACGGCATGGAGAAGTGCATCGGCTGCGAGTTGTGCGCCGGTGTCTGCCCGGCCAACTGCATCTATGTCCGCGGCGCCGACAACCCGCTGGATGACCCCAAGTCACCAGGCGAGCGCTACGGGTACGTCTACGAGATCAACTACCTGCGGTGCATCCACTGCGATCTGTGCGTGGAGGCCTGCCCGACGGAGGCGATCACCGAGTCGAAGCTGTTCGAGTTCTCGTTCACGAACCGC
>JAOUGG010000212.1 GCA_029857855.1 Acidimicrobiia bacterium
TCCGGTTCCCGTCGGCCCGGATCCCGCCGGCGCGTAGGCGGCGAGTTCCCGGATCAGCGAGGCCGCGGCGACGGGGTCGGTGAGGAGGCTTTCGACCGACTGGGAGGGTGAGAAGAGGAACCGCTCGAAGCCCGCCGGGTCATAGCCCCGGTTGCGGGTGATGCCGAGGGCGTCGAGCAGTTCGATGACGGCGTTCGTCGGTTCCTCGCCGCCGTCGGCCACCTCGGGCACGGCGACCCGCAGACGCCGGGCCACCTCGCCGAGAATCAGGTGGACCTCGGGGAGCGAGGTCGTGGTGTCGGGGGTGGCCCGGAGCTGCTCGGCGTCGACCTCCCACCGCTCCCGGAACACGTCGAAGCATCGGGCCTCGTGGAGTACCACCGTGGTGTGCGACGGTCGGTCGTCGAGCGGCAGGGTGACGCGCAGCTCGACCCAGCGAACCTCGATGTCGGTGGAGGCGGCGGTCGGACCCCCGACGAGCCACCCGTCGGTCAAGCCGAGATGGAAGGTGAGAATCAGGTCCTGCTCGTCGTGGACGCGCAACTCGCCGGTGGTCTCGTCGCGGTCGAAGCGGTAGGCCTCGAGCCTGGCCCCGGTGCCGACGAGCAGCCCGCCCAGGTCGATGTCGAGCGTGGGGAGGTCGAGCCCGAGGCGGAGTTCCTCGGGAGCGGGGTCGTCATCGGCCTCGTCGTCGCTGTCGGTGCCGGTTTCGGTGCCGGTTCCGCCGGCGTCGTCTTCGTGCTCGTAGCGATCGTCGATCCCGAATTCGACCAGCATCGCCACGGCCTGCCACAGGTCTTCGCTTTGGAGCCGCCCGAAGACCGCGTCGATCGGGAGTCCGGACGGGGCGGTGAACTCGGAGGCGTCGAGCAGGTCGGTCACGTCCACTGAGACCGGGGGCGTCCCCGCCGTGGCGAGCCGAGCGATGGCGTGTTCGAGCGTCGTGGCCGGCGACGCCTCCAACGCCATCGCCAGTTCGGGCAGGTCTGAGGGTGGGGCGGTCAGGCGGGTCACGAAACGGAGGGCGTCGCCGCCGAGGCCGAGGGAGAAGGCGTTGGTGGCCGGTTCCGACCACGGGCTGCCGACGGTGATGATCCGGGCGATGGTGTCGGTCAGCCCGGCGGCCACCACCGCAGCGGCTCCCGCCTGGCCGTAGGCGATCACGGTGACCGGTGTGGTTCGACCGGCGACGACGTCCACGATCCGCCGGGCCTGCTCCTCCAAGGGGTTGCGTTCCGGTCGCTGGGTTCGGGCGGCGGCCAGCGACGGCAGCCTGGCCGACCACGGCTCGGACCCGGCCGGCGGCGAGAAACCGGCGGCGGCCTCGATCGCTTCGACGGTCGAGCGGTCGACGCTCGCCGTGAAGGCGTCGGCCCACTCAGCCTCGATCCCCAGGTACAGGCGGTTGTCGGGTTGTTCACCCACGACGAGCGGTCCGAGGCGATCGACGATGCCAAGCGCGATCAGGCTCCGGTAGCCGTACCCGTCGGCGTCGTGGCCGGTGACACCGGCAGGCAGCGTTGACGGACGGCCGATGACCCCGTCGGTTCCGGCCAGGCGATCAACCAGTTGAGTCAGCCCGTCGGCCAGTCCGAGTCGGCCGACGAGCAGATCGCCCAGGTCGGGCAGCGCAGTGGCGGCACCGTCCAGTGCGGCGACAATTTCGGGACCACGGTTGACGGCCGACGGATCGAGCACACCGGGGCGACCGCCCGATTCGGGCTCCGTCTCGGGCAGGGGGCAGGCCGGATCCAGCCAGGCCGAGATGCCGGGGGCGCCGGGTTCACCGGCGATCGGCGCCCGGTAGGGCCGGCGGGCGCTGCCGAAGCCGAACGGCCGGTGCACCGTGAAGCCGCTCAACAGTTCGGTGAGCGGGGTGAGGGCGGCGACCGTGTTCTCGCAGTCGAGCACCAGGTCGGCCAGCCACCGTTTGAGTGCGGCCGCCGGGTCGGCGACCAGGTCGACGAGCGGGAGGTAGGCACCGTCGCCGAGCCAGCCGATGATCTCCAGCACCAGCGTCAACGTCGGATCGTTGACCTGCCCGAGCAGGCTGACCAGCAGATCCTCGACGTCGGCCCATTCGGGCGCCCACGTGAGAGAACCGTCGGGCTGGAAGCGGGGCAGCCGGATGTCATGGCGACCGCCGCCGAGCGGGCGGAGGTCCACGGCCAGCCCGGGAGCATCGAAGGTCACGGCCAGGCCCGACGGCGTGCGGCCTCCACCGGAGCGGTCGGCCCGTGACCGCCAGCCGACGTTCACCGCCAGCCCGTCGACGGTGACCGAGGCCGGGTCGAGGTCGATGGTCAACGGCGAGCCGTCGGCCGTCGTCAGTTCGAGTCGAGCGGTGACCCCGGTGACGAGATCCACGGTCGGTGTGGCGACGTCGACCCGGGCCAGGGCCAGCCGACCGCTCAGGCGAACCCGGTTGGTGTCGAGCACGGTGGTGGTGCGATCGACGACGAGGTCGAGGGCCAACGATGAGCCGTCGACCCATACGACGAGCGTCGCCGATGTGCCGGCGCCGGCCGACGGTTCCCCGAGTGGCATGGTCCACGGGTCGGTGGCCGTTCCGGCCCCGGCGATCGAGATCGTCGGTGCGATCACGAGCCGGGCCAGCTCCTCGATCACCGAGGCGAGAGCCGTCGGCGCGGCGACCAGACGGGACCAGTAGCCGGCGACAGCGGGCAGCGGTTGGGTCAGCAGGGCCACGGCGTCGACGCCGGTCACCCCGGCGGGCGGGTCGAGGCCGAGCACCCGGTTTATGGCGGTGCCGGCGTCGCCCAGTGTGGCGATCAGACTGGTCAGCTCCGAGCCGACCACCGACCCGGCCACATCACGAACCGCTTCGGGTGAGGAGAGGTCGACCACCTCGTGGCGAACGCCGCTCGGCAGTTCAACGTCACGGGCCACCAGCGCGAACGCCGGGCGGCCGTCGGCCACCCGCAGGCCGATCTCGACGGTGCCGATCTCCACGCCGTCGTCGAGCAGCGTCGCGCCGTTGGTGGCTCGGGCGCCGAACACGGCCGCCCCGTCGATCACCGGGAAGGCGGAGGTGGAACCGGTGGTGGTGTCGATCGAGAACAGGTCGGCCCGGATCCGTACGTCGCCGCCGTCGCGGGCCGACAGGGACAGCTCGGTCCAAGGCGTCACCACCGCCGAACCGTTGGCCCCGGTGGTGGTGCGCACCCCGACCCGGACCGAGACGGGACCGGCGGTGAAGACCACCGAACCCCGGTCGGGCTCCGCGGTGCCCCCGAGCAGTTCGGCCAGCTCGCCCAACCAGGCGTTGCGGCTGGTGGTGGAGAGCAGCGTCGACTCGATCCACTCGACCAGCGGGTCGACGCCGCGGTCGAGCAGCTCGGCCAGCGGCAGGTCGGGGACGTCGTCGGTGGTCCGCAGCCCGAGGAGCGAGGCCAGCGCGGCAAAGGGCCGGGTGGCGGGGTCGGTGTCGTCGATGGCGTCGGCCTGGGCCTTGATCAGACCGATCACGAAGCCGAGCACGTCGGCGGCCGCCGTGTCGAGCGAGTCGAGGTCGAGGTGATGGTCGCGGGGAACGTCGGCGCCGGGAAGTTGGAGCTGATCGAGCCGCACGTCGACCGACAGCTCGCCGTCGGACGAGGTGGGGATCGTCCCCCCGATGGAGGCGCCGCCGAGGTGGAACTCGTTGGGGGTCGGTGCGGCGGTGTTGGTGAGCTCGATGCGAAGATCGATGGTGCCGGCGGGTTGGCCGAGCAGAAGCCACGGTGCGGCACCGCCGGTCGAGGTGACGGCGTGGCCCTGCCGGTCGATCTGGAACGCTCGCACGTGGGCGGTGATCGACAGCTCGACGTCACCGGCCGCGGTCGAGTACTCGGCGCCGATCCCGACCTGGAGCGGACGGTCGGGTGGTTCCTCGACGACTACATACAGGGTGAGCCCAGTGTGGGACACGAGCGGCAGCCAGACGGCATCGCCGAGCTCCCGGCGGTCGGGCGAACCCAGGGCCTCGTCGGCGAAGGCGATAAGCGCCTCCCGCTGCCGGTCGTCGTACAGCGTGGTCGTCAGGCCCGGCTTGGTCGCGCCACCGCCGCCCCCGACCGGTCCGGTTTCGCCGAGTGGGTTCTCGAACCAGGACGGGTTGAAGTCACCGTCGACAAGGATGCCAAGCGACTCGGCCAGCTCGGTGAGTGGTCCGAGATCGGTGTCGAGTGCCACGCCTTCAGCCCTTCGTCGCGACGGGCAGCTTGTGCCGGGCCATCGGATGGATGATGAGAGTGTTGGGGGCGGCGGCCAGCGATCCGGGGATCAGCGCCCGGCCCGAGCCGTCGTTGCCGAGCTTGGCGGTGATGCCCCGCACCAGTTCGAGCACACACTCCCAGCAGAAGGCCGTGATGGCGTCGGCCCAGAGGTCGACCACGGCCGCCGGTCCCTCGACGACGTCGAACGTTGTCATCACCATCCCGGTCACCTTGTCCTTGGTGCCGACGGCGAACGGTACGGTGACGGTGAGCGGCTTGGCGAGCTGATCACAGTCGACGGAGACCGAGAGCCGGATCAAGCCGGTGGTGGCGTTCAGCCGGAGCGAGTCCGTGCGGACCACGAGCTCGTTGAAGCCGTCGGTCCAGACCATGTTCGGCTCATCGTCGGGCAGATCCGATACCACACGGCCGACGCTGCGGATCAACGGTTGAATGCTCTTAACCGGAACGGTGAGCTGTTTCGGGGTCCGCTCACCCGGTTTCAGTTTGGCACTGACCGGCAGCGTGCCGATGGTCCTCCGAAGGTCCGGGTCGTCGAACAGATCGGCGAACGAGCTGGCCATGACGAACGGTGCCCCCCTCTGAGCGAAAGCGATGGTGCCGTCACGACATTGTGGCAGCCGTGTCCCTCATGAACCTGTCGACTGGTGTCCGGTGGCGTGGCGGCCGAAGCCACCCGATCGTAACCGGCTCGACCGCCGGCCATCAAGCGCAACGATCAGGCATGCCGGATCGCCGTCGGCGCGACGGGCTCAGCCGAGCAACAGGTCGATGGCCGATGCGAGGTCGTGGCGGGCCCGGAGCTCGGACCATTGGGCGATCTCGGGTTCGGTGGGCCGCCCACCGGTGAGGATGCGCTCGAGCACGGTTCGCTCTGTGCGGAGTTGGGACAGCCCGACCGCCTCGCCGCCCTCGCTGAAGTAGACGACGATGGTTCCCCGGTTGACCTCGCCTCGCTTGAGAAGGTCGAGCCAGTACCGATTACCGGCGGAGTCGGGGTTGCGGTCGAGCACGTTGGTGTAGAGCCGGTTGAGGAAGTCCTCGAACGTGCCGCCGCCGTAGCGACGCTGGAACTCCTCGGAATCGGCGAACCACTCGGCGATGTCCTCGAGCGATTCGCCGTGGCTGCGTTCGTGGATCCAGTAGTCGTAGCCGTCGGCGTCGGGGTGCGACCGAAGAAGATGAGATAGAGACGGTCGACCATGGCCGCCGAGTTGTTCTCGGCGATGACGTCGGCCAGGGTCTCACCCACCGACTGCTTCTGGAGGAGTTGGCTGAGTTCGCCGGCCTCGGCACTCGACGGGTACCGGCCTTCGGTGGCTGCGAAGATCTCCAACACGGCCGTGGAGATGTCGGGCCACGGAGATCCGTCGGGCAAGGGCGCATCGGACACGTTGGGCAGTGGCGGCGGCGGATTGGCCGCGGCTGCGTCGACGTAGGGCGTCGGGTTGACCGGGCTCACGCTCCCGTCGCCATTGGGGGCGTAGACCTCGA
>JAOUGG010000213.1 GCA_029857855.1 Acidimicrobiia bacterium
GATCCGCTTCGCCTCCCCATCGGATCGAGCAGCGTTCGCCCGCGATGTCGGCGATGCCGTCGTCAGCCTCGCCCAGCGATATCACCGCGAGACGGCACCCGCCGGACGGTGGCACCGCCTCGTCGTGGCCAGCCACCCCTTCGACCGTCTCTCACCCGACGAGGCCAAACCCAGCACCGACAGCGAACAGGAGCAGTCATGACCGATCAGCAGCAGTCCGACGAGACCACTGACGCCGACACCAACCCGGGCGGGAACCGCTCCATCGAGTTGGAGATCGAGGTGCCCGGCACACCGGAGGAGGTGTGGCGGGCCATCGCCACCGGACCCGGCATCTCGTCGTGGTACGTGCCCCACGAGGTGGAGGAGCGAGCGGGTGGAGCGGCCACGGCCTCGTTCGGGCCGGAACCCGAGATGCAGATCGCCGGGCGGGTTGCGGCGTGGGAGCCACCCCGCCGAATCGTGTTCGACGGCAAGGTCGACGACAACATCGACGGCGAGTCCGACGGTGAGGCCGATGCCGACGTACCCGACGCCGGTCTGGCCTTCGAGTGGCTCGTCGAGGCCAAGGACGGCGGCACCTGCATCGTCCGCCTCGTCAACTCCGGTTTCGGTGCCGGCTCCGAGCACGACGAGTGGTATGACGCCATGACCGAAGGCTGGAAGCTCTTTCTCTACAACCTCAAACTGCACCTCGAGCACTTCAGCGGACGGACGGCGACGGCCATGTTGCCGATGGCGACGTGGGCCGACTCGACCACCAACGCATGGGAGACCCTCACCGGGGCGCTCGGCATCCCGGCCGAACCAACGGTCGGCCAGCGGTTGGAGGTTGGGGCCGAGGGCACTCCCCCACTGGCCGGCACGGTCACCAGAGTGACGCCGACGTACCTGGCGCTGCTGGTCGACGAACCGGCTCCCGGCACCGCCTTCCTCGCCGCCGAACATCAGGGAGACCAGGCCCAGGTGTCGATCTGGGCCTACCTCTACGGCCCCGAGGGGGCGGCTGCCGTTGAGCGCGACGAACCCCGGTGGCGGGACTGGCTCAGCCGTAGGGCCGTCGGCTGAGCCGAATCGGATGCGGGTTTGACCGCCCGAGTAGAATTGTACGGACTCGAGCGGTCAGGGAGTGAGTGCGATGAACGTCGATGACAAGGTCGTGGTGGTGACCGGGGGCGGGAACGGCATCGGCCGCCACCTGGTGTTCGAGTTGTTGCGACGCGGCGCCAAGGTGGCCGCCGTCGACATTCGTCAGGAGAGCCTGGAGGAAACCGCGGCCATGGTCAGGACCGGGGCGCTTGGACCGGTGGCGCCCGGGGCCGAGGATCGGCTCGGTCTGGTGGTGGCCGACGTGACCGACCGGGCCTCGTGCGATGCACTGCCCGGAAGAGTGGAGGGCGCGCTCGGCCCCGCCGACTGCCTCATCAACAACGCCGGCATCATCCAACCGTTCGTGCGCTTCAACGACCTCGAGTTCAGCGACATCGATCGAGTCATCCGGGTCAATCTCTACGGCCCGCTGCAGCTCATCAAGGCGTTCCTGCCCGGTCTGCTGGAACGACCGGAGGCCCACATCGCAAACGTGTCGAGCATGGGCGGGTTCCTGCCGGTGCCGGGTCAAACCGTCTATGGCGCGACGAAGGCGGCGATCAAGTTGCTGAGCGAGGGATTGCAGGCCGAGCTGGCTGAGACCAATGTCGGCGTGACAGTGATCATGCCCGGCGGTGTGAGCACCGAGATCACGACCAACTCGGGGGTCGAAAGCCCGATGGATCCGGAGGAGGCTGAGAACAGCCGGATTCCGACAACCTCACCATCGGATGCAGCCACAGCCATCCTCGACGGCATCGAGCACGATCGGATGTACGTCTACATCGGTGTCGACTCGAAGCTGATGAACCTGGCCACCCGCGTCGCCCCCCGTCAGGCGTCGCGACTCATCCGGAAGCAGATGAAGGGTCTCCTCGATCGGTCGTAGAACTTCTTGACAAGCCACAATCCGGCGCATAATCTACAACTAAATGGTTGTAGATTCTGACTTGACGATGGAACTCGACGGCGAGGAGGTCGACCGGCTGTTTCACGCACTGGCCGATCGCACCCGTCGCGACATCCTGGCCCAGGCCATGACCGGCGACCACTCGGTCTCGGCGCTGGCCCGCCGCTACCCGTTCAGCTTCGCCGCCGTGCAGAAACACGTGGCGGTACTGGAGAAGGCCGGGCTGGTCACCAAACAGAAGCATGGCCGCGAACAACGGGTGGTCACCAACATACAGGCCATCGAACGAGCCCGAACCCTGCTCGACCATTTCGAACGACTCTGGGTCGAACGCCTGGAGCGCTTCGAGGCCGTCCTCGAAGAAGAAGACTGATCGAAATCCCCTTTCATCCATTTCACCGAAGGAACAGCGATGCCCGTAACCAGTATCGACAAGGATCTCGAGGCCCTCACCCTCACCCTGACCGCCGAATACGATGCCGAAGCCAAACAGGTGTGGGAACTGTGGGCCAACCCTCGCAAGCTCGAGCGCTGGTGGGGCCCGCCCACCTACCCGTGCACGTTCATCGAGCACGACCTGAGCGTCGGGGGCGAGATGCTCTACAAGATGGTGGGCGACGAGCAGGGCGATGAGCACTACGGCCGCTGGCGGATCCTCGCCGTCGACTCGCCCAACTTCATCGAGATCCAGGACGTGTTCGCCAACGACGACGGTTCCCCCAACGACGACCTGCCGTCGACCAGGTTCGAGGTCATGATCACCGAACGCGACGGCGGCCACACCCGGATGCAGACCGTCTCGTTCTTCGGTTCGCTCGAGGCGATGGAGCAGATGATCGAGATGGGCATGGTCGAGGGCATCGAGGCCGCCGCCGGCCAGATCGACGCCATCCTCGCCGAGGGCTGACCCCGGATCGGTCCCCGACCCGTTGGAACCTTCGGGCGTGATGCCAGAATCGGCACATGCCCGAAGGTCACGTTCTCCATCGCGCCGCCCGTCTGCAGGGCAAACGGTTCAACGGCCGCCGGGTGGCCGCCGAGTCACCGCAGGGCCGCTTCGCCGACGGGGCGGCCGCCGTCGACGGTCGGACCGTCGAATCGATCGACGCCCGGGGCAAGCACATCTTCTACCGTTTCGACAACGGCCTCGCGGTGCACGTGCATCTCGGCCTGTTCGGCAAGTTCCGGCTGCAGACCCCGCCGTTTCCCGAGCCGTCTCTCAACGCCCGTCTCCTGCTCAGCACCGACGACGATCGTGTGCACCTGGCCGGGCCCACCACCTGCGAGCTCCTCGAACCAGGCGAGATCGAGGAGGTTCTCGACAACCTCGGTCCCGACCCGATCGTCGCACCATCCGACGGGGCCGACCGGTTCGCCGCCGCTCTCAGCCGGCGCACCGTCCCCATCGGGAGGGCACTGCTCGACCAGAAAGCCATCGCCGGACTGGGCAACGTCTACCGGTCCGAGCTGTTGTTCATACTCGGGTTGAACCCGTTCATCCCGGCCCGCGACGTCGACCGGGATCTCATCGACCAGCTGTGGAAGCTCTCGGTCGACGAACTGCGCACCGGTGAGAAGTCAGGGCGCATCGTCACCGTGGACCCGACCGAGGTCGACCGGCGGCGGCGTTCCGACATGAAGCGGGGCGAACGGCTCTACGCCTACAAACGGCAGGGCGAACCGTGCCGCCGCTGCGGCACGCCGATCGCCTCGTCCGAGATCGACGACCGCAACATCTGGTGGTGCCCCACCTGCCAACCGGCCGCAAACTGACTCCGGGTGAGCTGATCAGCCTGTTCGCCCCGGCGGCCGCGCTCGCCTCGTCGGACGAGTAGGCGCCGACCAGTCGGGCGATGACGATCGCCAGGAACAGCGTGCCGGTCACCGCCTCCAACGAGGCCAACGACCGAGCCCAGGACCGAGCCCAGGTACTGACGGGCAGAATCTCGCCATAACCCAGAGTCGACAGGGTGACGTAGCTGGCATACAACATGCCCTGCCCGACCAGCGGACGATCAGGCGCTCCGCTGTCGACAAAGCTACCCGGCGCAGAGGTCTCCAGCAGATTGCCGGCCACGGCGAACACCCCACCGAGCAGCAGGTAGGCGGCCACAGCCAACAGGATCAGCTGATTGACCGTCGTACCGGCCCGAGGCCGCACCAGGAAACGGAACGTCGAATTCAGCAGCGCCGACTGGAAGATGCCGACCGACGTCAACATCGCCGTGTAGATCATGGTGGGTACCCGCCCCCACAGGGTCATCGGATAGCCGAACTGCATCAACACCACCACTCCGAGGACAGCCACAGGTTGCGACACCGCGTCCGCCGAGCCGAGGGGCTCGCTCGGCGACACGCCCCTGGCCAGGTACAGACCGAGGAATCTACGCTTGGGGTCAGGAGGTCCCTCTCATGACCCGACCCCAACCTCGCGATCACCTCGGCACCCACATCGTCGAGAATCAGCCGACGCCCCGAGAAGAAGTCGATCTCTGGGCCACCGACCCGGTGCTGCAGGCGGCGGTCACCTCGGCCGGTGGTGACACCGACGTGGCCGCTCTGGCCGGTTCGACGCTGGGGAGTGGCGAGCTGCGCGAAGCCGGTCGGGAAGCCCGTAGAGTCAAACCCGAGCTGGTCGCCTTCGACCGGACCGGACGGCGACTCGACGAGGTCCGCTACCACCCCTCGTACCATCGCCTCCTGTCGACAGCGGTCGAGCTGGGCTACACCGCGGTGCCATGGGAGGGGTCCGGCGGTGGGCATGTTACCCACGCCGCCATCCTGTACTGCCTGACCCAGACCGAGCCCGGCGTCTGCTGCCCCTTGACCATGACCTATGCGGGCGTGCCGGCCCTGTCGGCCAACGCCGACCTCGAAGCGATCTGGCGGCCCCGGCTCACGAGTCGCCACTACGATCCGGCGGCCGCCCCGATCGCCGGCAAGGAGTCGGCCACGCTGGGTATGGCCATGACCGAGAAGCAGGGCGGGTCCGACGTCCGGGCCAACACCACGACCGCCCGACCCGACGGGGACGTGTACCGCCTGAACGGTCACAAGTGGTTCTGCTCGGCGCCGATGTCGGATGGGTTTCTGACCCTGGCCCAGACGACCGGCGGCCTGACCTGCTTCCTCGTTTCCCGTTGGCTCGAGGGTGAACGCAACGGAATCGAACGCAATGGGATCAACGTGATGCGGTTGAAGGACAAGTTGGGCAACCAGGCCAACGCGTCGGCCGAGATCGAGTACGTCGACGCGCTCGGGTGGCGCCTCGGCGACGAAGGCCGGGGGGTGGCCACGATCATCGAGATGGTCAACCACACGAGGTTGGACTGCTCCGTCGCGCCCGCGGCCTTGATGCGGGCCGCCATCGACGAGGCCTACTGGTGGGCCCGGCACCGGCGGGCCTTCAATCGTCGGCTCGTCGACCAGCCGTTGATGCAGGCGGTGCTGGCCGACCTGGTGCTCGACTGGGAGGGAGCCGTCGGTCTGGCCTTTCGAGCTGCTCACGCGTTCGATCAGGACGGTGCCGAGGAACGGGCTCTCGCCCGCCTGGTGGTGGCACTGGCCAAGTTCCTCAACAACAAACGATGTGTCCGGGTGACGTATGAGGCCATGGAGTGTCTGGGCGGCATGGGTTATGTCGAGGACACGCCAATGCCGACGCTGTACCGGGAGGCGCCGCTCAATTCGATCTGGGAGGGTTCGGGCAACGTCATCT
>JAOUGG010000215.1 GCA_029857855.1 Acidimicrobiia bacterium
TCTGCCCGGTGAGGACGGCGCCCGTCTGACCCCGTACGTCGGCTTCGACAACGTCGTCGACCCGACGGCGCTCCTTGCCGCCGACGACGGTGAGAACCGGATCGGCACCACGCCCAGTTCCGGCACGACGGGCGACACCGGCTCCGGCACCGACGGAACCGAGACCGGGACGGGCGACGAGAGCTTCCAGCCCGACGCGAACCCGCCGATTCCGACGACGGTTCCCGAAGGCACCGACAGCACCGACAGCACCGACGGCGGAGAGGGTGAGGGGAACTAATGACCCAGTACGACTTCTCGAGCTTCGACGGTCTTGACACCGTCGACAGCTTCGAGGAGAACACCTTCGAGAGCGAACACCGGCTTGTGGCCGGTGCGGGGGTGGCCGTCGTCGACTCCGATCAGGCCGTCAGGGACTACCTGGTCGGGCTGTTCGAGGGCACCGTCGAGACCGCCGAATCACTCGAGGCGCTCGAATTGCAACTCCATGGCGCCGCCTGCGTCGTCGTCCTCGGACCGTCGTGCGCCCGGCAGGAGGACCTCGACACCGTGGCCCTCTGGGGCAAACGGCATCCGAACGTCGCCACCGTGCTCGTCACCTCCGAGCTGACAACCCAGCTGCTCCATCGCGCCCTCCGGGTCGGGGTCAAGGACGTCATCTCGGCCCCGATCGATCAGCAGCAGCTGATCGACATCGTCGACCGCATCGCCGAGGACCTTTCGAGCGTCGACTCGATCGTCGGCTACTCGTCGGGTATCGACCCGGTCGATCCCGACGGCGGCGAGCTCGGTCGGGTGATCGCAGTGTTCTCCACCAAGGGCGGCTCCGGGAAGTCGGTGACGGCCAGCAACGTCGCCGCCGCGCTGGCCCGCCGGTCAAAGAAGCCGGTGGTTCTGATCGACGGACACCTGCAGTTCGGTGACATCGCGGTGATGCTGAAGCTGCACCCGGAGTCGACCGTGGCCGACGCCATCGCCCAGATCGGCGTTCTCGACGCCGACATGTTGCACAACATGATGGCCGTCCATGAGCCGACCGGCCTTCGGGTGCTCGCCGCCCCCGTTGAACCGACCTTCGCCGACAAGATCACCGGTCAGCAGATGGCCCGGCTCATCGAGATCGTACGGACGTTCGCCGGTCACGTGATCATCGACCTCCCGGCGATCTTCAACGATGTGGTGCTCAACGTTCTCGAGGTCAGCGACGAGCTGCTGCTCGTCGCCGGTCTCGACATCCCGAACATCAAGAACGTCAAGATCGGCCTGGCCACGCTGTCCCTGCTCAACATCCCGCATGAGAGCATCCACCTCGTGCTCAACCGGTCGGACTCCAAGGTCAAGCTCGACCTGGCCGAGGTCGAGCGCACGCTCGGCGTCGTTGCCGCTGCCCACGTGCCCTCCGACATCGTCGTACCGATCTCGGTCAACAAGGGTTCGCCTGTGGTCCTGTCCGCTCCGAAATCGGGAGTGGCCCGGGCCTTCGAGCAGCTGGCCTCCACGTTCATCGATGGCGAGGCTGCGGCCGAACCTTCGTCGAACGGGGGCTTCCGGAAGTTCTTCGGCTGACCCCAGATTCGTATCCGCTCCAA
Source organism: Acidimicrobiia bacterium (assembly GCA_029857855.1). Lineage (GTDB taxonomy): Bacteria > Actinomycetota > Acidimicrobiia > Acidimicrobiales > SZUA-35 > JAHELU01. The sequence continues at coordinate 1,590 of JAOUGG010000215.1, forward strand.
CCACATTCCACCTTTCGTGTTGACCTCCAGAGGAGTACCAGATGTCGCTGTATGAACGGTTGAACGACGGCGCCGTCCCCGCCACAACCGAAGCGGGCGGTCGAAACCGCGGCCTCGACGAACTGCGACACCGCATCCACGGGTCACTCATCGAGGAGCTCGGCCCGATCCTCTACGACAAGCGGTTGTCGGAGGATGAACTGCGCAAGAAGGTGCGAGACGCGCTGCAGACGGCGCTCGCCCAGGAGCGGACGCCGATCTCGGCGGCCGACAAGGCCCAGATCATCCAGGATGTCTCCGACGACATTCTCGGCTACGGCCCGATCGACAAGCTCCTGCGGGACGAGGACGTCTCCGAGGTCATGTGCAACGGTCCGGATCAGATCTTCGTTGAACGCAGCGGCAAGCTCTCCGTCGAGAACGTCACGTTCGTCGACGAACTCCATCTGCGCCGCATCATCGACAAGATCGTCGCCCAGGTCGGGCGACGCATCGACGAGTCGTCACCGCTGTGTGACGCCCGTCTTCCCGACGGCTCCCGTGTGAACGCCGTTATCTCACCGCTGGCCATCGGCGGACCGTTTCTCACCATCCGCAAGTTCGCCGCCGACCCTCTCCAGATCGATGACCTGATCCGCTTCGGCACGCTCAGTGTGCATGCCGCCCGGTTCCTGCAGGCCTGCATCGTGGGCAAGCTCAACGTGGTGGTCTCCGGCGGTACCGGTACCGGTAAGACGACCACCCTCAACGTGTTGTCGTCGTTCATCCCCGACGGAGAACGTATCATCACCGTCGAGGACGCCAAGGAACTCCAGCTCAACCAGCAACACGTTCTGTCGCTGGAAACGCGCCCACCCAACATCGAGGGCAAGGGCGAGATCACCATTCGCGATCTGGTCAAGAACACCCTGCGTATGCGGCCGGACCGTATTGTCGTCGGCGAGTGTCGTTCGGGCGAGGCGCTCGACATGCTCCAGGCCATGAACACCGGCCACGACGGCTCGCTGACGACGCTCCACGCCAACGCCCCTCGCGATTCGCTGGCTCGCCTCGAGACGCTGGTGCTGATGGCGGGCTACGACCTTCCGGTCCGGGCCATTCGGGAGCAGATCTCTTCGGCCGTCGACTGCATCGTGCAGCTTCAGCGCCTTCGCGACGGCACAAGGCGTATCACCCACATCACCGAGGTGGCGGGCATGGAGGGTGAGATCATCACGCTCCAGGACGTCTTCCTGTTCGACTTCGCCGCCGGGGTCGACGACCAGGGACGCTTCCGCGGCCAGCTCAAGCCGACGGGTGTGCGACCGAAGTTCTCCGAGAAACTGGCCGATAACGGCATTCGGCTCGGGCCCGAGATGTTCTCACCGGGCGGCGCCGATCCGGCGAGCAAGGGGCGCATGCGAGGATGAGACGCCGTCTGACACGATTGCTGCTGGTCGTCTTCCTGGTCCTGCTGGTCGCTGCGCCGGCCGCGGCCGAGACCTCGACCGACCCGCCGAGGGTCGTCTACGTCGATGCTCGGGACACCGAGGCCCAACTCGGCGTGCTGGCCGAGAGCTACGAGGTGTCGGCCGGCGACATCAAGATCGAGCAGTCGGGCGAGAGCCTGGCCGTCAGGGATCTGACCTCCGCTCAGCAGGAGAGCTGGCCCGTCGAGATGGTGTTCGTCGTCGATCTCGACAATCGAAACGCCGCCAACGGCGGAATGACCAGGGCCGCCAGTGCCATCGCCGCCGCCGCCGAGTCGCTGCCCGACGGCTCCCGAGTCGGCCTGGTGTCGGCCGGTCGCGTCGCTGATGTCGAGATTCCTCTGACGACATCGCTTGATCGACTCGACATCGGCCTGTCCCAACTCGGCATCGACAAGGGATCTGCACTCCTCGACGCAGCCGGCACCGCCGGCCGCATGTTCGACTCCGCCGATTCGGGCCTCGGGCGTCAGGTGGTGCGGACCGTCGTGGTCGTCACCGGCGGTCCGGACACGTCGTCGGTCAACGACCGCGAGGCCGCCGCCTCCGGGCTCATCCAGAATTCCGCTCAGCTCATCGTCGTGAACATCGGGGTGCCATCAGCGGAGCTGGCCGAGATGGCCGGAACGGTCGGCGGATCCAGCGTTGCCGTGACCGAGGACCAGGATGTCGCCGCGTCGATCTCGCGGGCGGTGACGATGGGCTCCGACCGGCTCCTGGTGTCGTTCGATCAGCTCGACTCCGACTCGGACGACACCATCGCCGAGCGGGCGAGCGTGAGAATCTCGATCGCCGACCAAACGCGCACCCTCAGCTATCCGAGGGGCATCGAGACGGCCAACATCCTCCAGCTCGAACCGCTGACCGAGGTGGAAAGCAGCCGCTTCGCCTTCCTTGGCAACGAAATATTCCTCTACGTGTCGATCGGTCTCGCCTTCCTCGGAATCTCGACGGGGATCTGGGCGCTCGCATCCATGTTCGGTGGTGGCGAGAGCCAGCTCGACCGAGTGTTGGCCCGCTATTCCGAGGGCAAGGACGTCGACGAGGAGGAGGTCCGGGAGATGCTGGTGCAGACCGAACTGCTCCAGCGTGCCGTCGACTTCACCGAGGGTTTCGCCCGTCGTCGAGGTTTCCTGAGCCGCATCGAGGAGCTGCTCGAACGGGCGGATCTCCCGATTCGGCCCGGCGAGGGCATGTTCTTTCTCATCGGCGTCTCGCTCCTTGTGTTCGGCCTGATCTGGTCGGTTACCACGAGCATCCTCCTTGCGTTCCTAGTGGCCACGGCCAGCGGCTTCGGCGCCTATGGAGCCGTGGTGTTCCTCGCCCACCGCCGCCTGAAGAACTTCGAATCCCAGCTGCCCGACACCCTGACGCTGCTGGCCGGAACCCTGCGTGCGGGCTACTCGTTGCCACAGGGCATCGACGCCGTGTCCAACGAAATCGCCGATCCAATGGGCGAGGAGCTTCGGCGGGCCGTAACGGAAGCCCAGCTTGGTCGTGAGTTGGAGGATGCGCTGGCCTCGGTGGCCGAACGTCTTCACAGCGACGACTTCAGCTGGACGGTCATGGCCATCGGCATCCAACGGGAGGTCGGTGGCAACCTCAACGAGCTCTTGATGACGGTGGCCGAGACGATGGTCCAGCGGGAACGCCTCAAGCGCGAGGTTGCGGCGCTCACGGCCGAGGGGCGCGTCTCGGCGCTGATCCTGTCGCTGCTGCCGCCCGGTCTCGGGACGGTGCTTTACGTCATGAACCCCGACTACGTCAGTCTGCTCTTCAGCCGGACGTTGGGAATGATCATGTTGGGCGGTGCCGTGGTCAGCGGTGTCATCGGGCTGCTCTGGATGAAGAAAGTGATAACGATCGATGCCTGATTTTCTGACTTCTATCCCGATCGAGGCCTACGCCGTTGGGTTGGTCATGGCCTTCGTTCTCGTGGCCTTCGTCGTTCTCAGCCAGCTCGAGGAACGCAATGCCGCCCGGGCCACGCTGCGGCAGCTCGATGACTATCACGTCGAGGACCAGCGGGAGCAGGAGCTCCTGGCCCCGTTGCACGAACGCCTGCTGTCACCGATCTTCACCGGCTTCAGCCGACTCGGTCGGCGGTTCAACCCACCGGACTACGTGGAGACCGTTCGCCACAAGCATCTGCAGGCAGGGATCATGGTCTCCACCGCAGTGGAACGTTTCCTGGCCATCCGAATCATCTGTCTCGGTCTCATCCCGGTCTGGTTGGTGTTCGTCTTCTTCATCAACCCGCTCGGTCTCGGCGGACTGCTCCGGCTCATCCTGGCCGGCGTTGGTGTGGCCGGCCTGGCGATCGTGCCCAACTCCCGACTCGACAACAAGGTCAAGACCCGGCAGGCCTCGGTCCAGCGAACCCTGCCCGACGTGTTGGACATGCTGGTGATCTCGGTCGAGGCCGGTCTCGGGTTCGAGCAGGCGGTCGACCGCGTGATCCACAACGTCCCCGGTGAGCTGTCCGACGAGTTCGCCCGCGTTCTCGGTGAGACGACGGCAGGCTCGACCCGGTCTGATGCGCTGCGCGGCCTTCAGGAGCGGGTCGACATTCCCGAGATCCGGTCGTTTGTACTCGCCATGATCCAGGCCGACAAGTTCGGCGTCAGCATCGGCCGGGTGCTTCGGGCCCAGGCCGA
>JAOUGG010000214.1 GCA_029857855.1 Acidimicrobiia bacterium
CATGGTGATTGGTCGACCAACGCCGCCCTGGTCTCGGCCAAAGCCGCCGGGCGGAACCCCCGTGAGCTCGGTCAGGCGCTGGCCGACCATCTCACCGAGAATCGGCCGCCACATGTCGAGGCGTTGGATATCGCCGGTCCGGGGTTCGTCAACTTCCGCCTGGCCCCGACCTGGCTCCACGACGTGCTGACCGAGGTGGTCGAGCGAGGCACCGACCACTACGCCCGCCTGGACCTCGGCGCCGGTACCAAGGTCAACATCGAATACGTGTCGGCCAACCCGACCGGCCCGATTCACGCCGGAGGTGGCCGGTGGGGCGCGTTCGGCGACTCGCTGGCCCGGATCATGAGCCGCTGCGGTTACAACGCCCACCGGGAGTTCTACGTCAACGATCGCGGCAACCAGACCGTGTTGTTGGGCGCGTCGCTCACCGCCCGGAAGAACGGCGAGTCGGTACCCGAGGGCGGCTACGAGGGTGCCTACATCGACGAGTGGGCGGCCGAGATGCCCGACGGTGCCGATCCCACCGCCTGGGGTATCGAACGATCCCTGCGCGACGCCCGGGAGACGCTGGCGGCCATGAACGTCGAATTCGACACCTGGTCGAGCGAGAAGGCCCTCGTCGAGACCGGGGCCGAGGCCGCCGTGCTCGATCGGCTCAAACAGTCGGGCCTTGTCTACGAGGCCGACGGTGCAACCTGGCTCAAGACCAGCGAATACGGTGACAACGACGATCGGGTACTGGTCAAGAGCAACGGCGAGTACACCTACTTCCTGCCCGACATCGCCTATCACCTCGACAAGTACAACCGAGGTGATCTTCTGATCGACATCCTCGGCGCCGACCACCACGGTTACGCCCCCCGCATGCGGGCCGCGCTCATCGCCCTCGGCAAGCCCGAGGACTCCTACGAGGTCATCATCGGCCAGTTCGTGAAGCTGATGCGGAGCGGGACCGAGGTTCGGATGTCCAAGCGGGCCGGCAACATCATCGAGATCCGGGATCTGGTCGACGAGGTCGGTGCCGATGTCGCCCGCTTCGCCTACCTGCTCCAGTCGATCGATTCGCCACAGACGCTCGACATCGATCTGCTCAAGGCCCAGGCGGCCGAGAACCCCGTCTACTACGTGCAGTACGCCAATGCCCGCATCCACTCACTGGGCCGGGAGGCCGCCGAGCGGGGCATCGAGTGCAAGCCGCTGGCCGAAGTCGACCTCTCGGTGCTCACCCATGAGCGGGAGCTCGAGGTGTTGCGGCAGCTCTCGGCTCTGGGCGAGGTGCTTGAGATCGCCTGCAACGAACGGGCACCCCACAAGATCACCACCTGGGTGCGGGAGCTGGCCTCGGCCTTCCACGGTTTCTACCGCGACTGTCCGGTACTGCGATCCGACGTCGACCCGAACCTCGCCCAGGCCCGCCTCTGGCTGGCCGAGGCCAACCGGATCGGACTGGCCATTGGTCTCGACCTTCTGGGTGTCAGCGCCCCGGAGCAGATGTAGACCCGGAATCAGGAGTAGGAGCCCGACCGAGTGACCGACGAACAACTCGAACTCGATTTCGTGCCATCGGGCAGTCCGCTGCCCTGGCACCTGCTGCCGGAGACCGCCGCAGTGGGGGAAAGCGGCAACCTCACGATCGGCGGCTGCGACACTCTGGAACTGGCCCGGGAGTTCGGGACGCCCTTGTTCGTCTACGACGAGGAGCACCTCCGGGCCCGGTGCCGGGAGGCGGTGGCCGCCTTCGGTGAGTACGCCACCTACGCCACCAAGGCCTTCCTGTGCAAGGCAATGGCCCACCTCGCCCATTCCGAGGGCATGGGCCTCGATGTAGCCACCGGGGGGGAACTCCATGTGGCGCTGGCCGCCGGCGTGCCGGCCGAACGGCTGGTGATGCACGGCAACAACAAGTCGGCGGCCGAGCTGTCGCTGGCCCGTGAGGTCGGTGTCGGTCGTACCGTCGTCGACAGCTTCGACGAACTCGACCGACTGGAAACCCTCCACACCATCGACGGGCAGGTGCCGAAGATCCTGCTCCGCATCACACCCGGTATCAAGGCCGAGACCCACGCCTACATCGCCACCGGCCACGACGACTCGAAGTTCGGGTTCACCGTGTCGTCGGGCGCGGCGGCCCACGCCGTGGCCCGGGCCGAGACCTCGCGAGCTGTGGAGCTGGTCGGCATCCACGCCCACATCGGCTCCCAGGTCTTCCGGGTCGACTCGTTCGCCGCCGCCTGCGCGGTGCTCGGCGATTTCGCCAACCCGCTCGGTCTCCCGGAGCTGGTGATCGGTGGTGGGCTCGGCGTGCCCTATGTGGAAGGCGAGGAGGGCGCGACGATCACCCAGTGGGCGTCGGTCATCCAGAAGGCGATGGCCGAAGCCGGGGTCACGGCCCGTATCGGGATCGAACCGGGCCGGGCCATCACCGCCGCCGCGGCCATCACTCTCTACACGGTCGGCACGGTCAAGGACCTGCCCGGCATCCGCACCTATGTCGCGGTCGACGGCGGCATGAGCGACAACCCCCGCCCTGTACTCTACGGATCCGGCTACGAGGCGTTCCTGCCCCGGGCCGCGACCGCGGCGCGCCCCCGCGCGGTGCGGATCGTGGGCAAGCACTGCGAGTCGGGCGACCTGCTGGTGCGCCAGGCGTCGGTGCCCGACGACCTGGCCGTCGGCGACATCCTGGCCACCCCGGTGACCGGGGCCTACGGCCACTCGATGGGTTCGAACTACAACAAGGTGCTCCGCCCGGCCGTGGTCTTCTGCCGCGACGGCGACGCCCGCCTGGTCGTGCGACGGGAAACCTACGACGACCTCCTGCTCACCGACCTGGGCTGACCGCCCGGGCCCCACATCCGAGGAGTTCACGTGGGAAACGTCCTGATCACCGGTGGGGCGTCGGGTATCGGCCGGGCCATGGCCGAGGCGTTCGACCGTGACGGCTACCGGGTCTGGGTGACCGACGTCGACGCCGACGCGCTGGCCGCCCTGCCCTCGCACTGGAACGCCCGCCGGGCCGACGCGGCAAGCGAGGAGGCCATGGCCGCAGTGTTCGCCGAGCTGGCCGGCGACGGCGGGGGTCTGGCGGCCCTGTGCGCCAACGCCGGCATCGCCGGTCCGACCGCCTCGATCGAGAACGTCGATCTCGACGACTGGCGCCGCTGCGTGTCGGTCAACCTCGAGGGGGCGTTCCTCGCCGCCAAGTACGCGGCTCCGCTGATGAAACGGGCCGGGGCCGGATCGATCGTCGTCACCTCGTCGACCGCAGGCCAGTACGGCTACCCCCGGCGGGCCCCCTATGCGGCGGCCAAGTGGGCGGTCATCGGGCTCATGAAGACCCTGGCCGCCGAACTGGGTCCCTTCGGGATCCGGGCCAACGCCATCTGCCCCGGCGCGGTCGAGGGGCCGAGGATGGAGCAGGTCCTGGAGCGGGAGGCGGCGGCCAAGGGAACGACACGTGACGTGCTCTATCACGGCTACGCGTCGGGGACCTCAATGGGCCGCTGGGTCACCGCGGCCGACATCGCCGAGATGGCCGTGTTCCTGTGTAGCGACCGGGCCCGCCTCGTCTCCGGACAGGTCATCGCCGTCGACGGCAACACGGAGAACCCCGATCCGAAGGTCTGAACGGGCAGCGGTGTCGCAGCTCGTGCTGCGGCGGTCCCGGCTGCGGTTGCTGATAGAACTGGGTGATGGACGACAACACTTCTTCCGAGTCCACCGAGTCGAATCAGCAGCAGGTTCCGCCATCCGGAGCTACGCCGGCTCCTCCGCCGACAGGGCCCCCGTCGAGCACCCTGGCGCCGCAGGCGTCCGCGACCTCGGGGCCGACGGGCCCGACGGCTCCGGCCGGTCAGCACGGCGGATGGTACAGCGGCCCGTGGCCCGCTCCCGGCATGAAGACCACGGAGAGCACCGGCGCTGTCATCGGGAAGACGGCGATCATGTCGGTCACGGCCCTCATCATCCTGCTCGGACTCCCCATCGTGTTCCTGATCGCGCTGATCGCCGGCCTCGCCGGACTCGGGGCGGCCACGGCCGACAGCCAGGATTCGATCGGTGGAGGATTCACCGAATTCGTGGCCGGTGAACGGTCGGCGGAAACCCGGCTGGTGGCCGTGCCGGTCATCGGCCCGATCCTGGGCGAGGATCGTGGCGGCGGCGGCTTCCTCAGCGCGGCCACGGGTGTGACCTACGGGTACGCGATCAAGGAGCGTCTGCTCGAGCTGGCCGACGATAATGACGTCGACGGCGTGCTCCTCGAACTCGACACCCCCGGCGGTACGATCTACGGATCCAAGGCCATCGCCGACGGTGTGGCCGAGTACCGGGCTCGCACCGGAAACCCGGTGGTGGCCTATGTCGGTGGGATCAGCGCCTCGGGTGGCATGTACGCCATGGCCGGTGCCGACGAGATCGTGGCCGATCACGGCACACTCATCGGCTCGATCGGCGTGATCTTCGGACCGTTCGTTCGCTACAACGACGTCACCGCTGTCGACAACGGCATCCTGTTCGGCGGGGTCGAGACCTCTGGCGGTGTGGAGTTCGAGTACCTGACCGCAGGCCGGAGCAAGGATCTTGGTTCGCCCTATCGCGACATGACCGCCGAGGAGAAGAAGGTCCTCGAGGAGGGTCTCGACAACGCCTATGGCGAGTTCGTGGCCCACGTGGCCGAAGGACGTGGTCTGACCGAGGTGCAGATCAAGAACGATCTCGGGGCGCTGATCTACGGCGAGCAGCAGGCGATCGCCAACGGTCTCATCGACACGATCGGAGCCCGTGAGGACGCCTGGGCCCGACTGGCCGAACTGGCCGGGGCGCAGGGCTCCGACTGGCGCCTCGATCGGTCGCTTCCGGCTGCGCCGGGCCTCCTCGACCTCTTGATCGGGGCGGCGACCGACGAATCGGAACCCGCGGCGCGGGTGAACCTTCCGGCGGTTTGCACCGGCACGGCGACCCTGCTGACCTACCACGGGGAGCCGTCGGAGCTCTGCGCCGCACTGCGGTAGAATCCCTCCGAATAGGCGCCCGCCGGTCGGCCGTCCGCCGTCAGGCGGTGGTCCCCGCAGGGTCCGCCGCAGCCGCTTTCAGCGGAATGATGACGGTGATGGTTGTGCCAACGCCGACCTGTGAATCGACGGCGAGGCTGCCGCCGTGGTTCTTGGTGATGATCTTGTGAGCCAACGAGAGGCCCTGTCCGCTCCCCACCCCGACGTCCTTGGTGGTGAAGAACGGATCGAAGATACGGGGTAGGACATCGTCGGGGATGCCGCCGCCGGTGTCGGCGATCGTCAGACGGAGAACCTCGTGGTCGGCCCGCGTCGAAATCGTTATCCGCCCCTGCTTCGACGTGCTGTCGGGCCGCTCGCCGATCGCCTGGGCCGCGTTGACCATGAGTATCAGCACGACCTGCGACAGCTGCGCTGGCTGACAGTCGACGGGCGGAAGATCGGTCTGCAGGTCCAGCTCGACCTCCGCCACGTACTTCCACTCGTTGGACGCGACCGAGACGGTCGATTCGACGAGGTGGTTGACGTCGGTGGGCTCCGGATCGTCACCGCCCGGGTGGGCGAATTCCTTGAGGGCGCGGACGATCTTCGTGACCCGCCTCATCCCCTCCAGAGACTGATGGATGGCCGCCGGTACCTCGTCGGCCAGGAACTCGACGTCGGTGATCTCGTATTGCTTCAAGAGCGAAGCGGCGCTCTG
>JAOUGG010000216.1 GCA_029857855.1 Acidimicrobiia bacterium
GATCGTCAGATCGAGGTCGCTGCGGCGGGACGGATCGTTGATCGGGGCGGTTGTCACGAGGAGCTCGAGGTTCTCGACCGGGGTCAACGTGCCGGCCGCGACGACACCATTGAGAGCACCGAGACGCCGGCCGGCGTCCCACGGGATGTCGTTGTCGGCCGCCTCGTTGATCGGCGGCTGCGACGTGACTCGGATCTCTGTGGCCACCACCTCGTCGAACCGGCCGACGATGCGGTTGCTCGCTGTTCGCGACAACCCGAGCGTGGCCACCAGGGCAGCCAGTCCGATCATGACGCCGAGCACCGTCAGTGCGCTGCGGCCGGGGCGGGCGAACAGCCCGGCCGAAGCCTCGTCGACCAGGTCGACGATCGACATCGACGACCCGACCGGCCGCTCAGCCACCACCCGGCTGTCACCCGGATCTGGTTCCCGAACCGTCACGCCGAGGTCTCCGCCAGGCTGCCGTCGACGATGCGAACCTGTCGGGGGGCTCGGGCCGCCAGCTCCGGGCTGTGCGTGATCATCAGGATCGTCATCCCCTCGGCGTTCAGGCCGGCCAGGAGATCCATGATCTCGGCGCTGGTCGCCGTGTCGAGGTTGCCGGTCGGCTCGTCGCACAACAGTAGGTGACTCGACCCCAGCAGGGCCCTGGCTATCGCCACCCGCTGGCGCTCACCTCCCGAAAGCCGCGACGGCAGATAGCCGGCGCGGTGAGCCAACCCAACCCGCTCCAGAACGGCCTCGGCCCGAGCCCTGCGCCCGCGCCGCGAACCGCGGCGGTACACCTCGGCCAGCATCACGTTCTCCACGGCACTCCGATGGGAGAGCAGATGAAACGACTGGAACACGAAGGCGATGGAGCCGGCCCGGAGCCCGCCCCGCTCGCGCTCGGTGAGCCGACCGGCGTCAAGACCGTTGAAGCGATACGTGCCCGACGTCGGTCGATCGAGACAACCGATGATGTTGAGAAGCGTTGACTTGCCTGATCCCGATGGGCCCTCGATCGCCAGCCACTCGCCCACGCTGACTTCGAGATCAACCCCGCGCAGGGCGTCGACGGGCGGGTCGGTTCCGTAGCGTCGCTCGATGCCCTCGAGCGACAACATCGGCGTTTCAGCCACCGTCCGCCCCGGCGTCCGACAGCTCCGACCCGGGTTCGTCGAAACCGATCACCACCAGATCGCCCGCCGCCAGTTCGCCGTCGATCGCCTCGACCTCGACCAGACCCCGGGCGGCGAGGCCGGGACGGACGGCGACGGTGACAAGATCCCCGCCCCGCTCGACACGTATCACCGAGTCACCATCGGCGGTCAGGTACAACGCCGCGACCGGCACAACCAGGACCTCGTCGGCCGTCGACTCGGTGGCGATGCTCAAACGGACCGAGGCGTTGACCACGCCGGGCGGCGCGTCGTCAACCGTCACCTCGAAGTGGACGTGGAAACCGTCGGCACCATCGGTCCCTGGTCCGTCGGCCACCATCGCCACCACCCCGGTGGCCTCGATGGCAAGGTCGGGCTCATCGATACGAACCGGCATTCCGACCGCAATCAAACCCGACTGCTCGACGGGCACCGCGCCGTCGACCGCCACCGTGGCGTCGGTGACGAACAGGACCGCCCCGTCCACCGGCCGGCCAAGCCCGGTGCCGACCTCGGCCACCCGCAGCGGAAGCGACGGGGTGAAATACATCTCACCTGCTGCCACCATCACCCCCGGGCTCGGCGTCGATTCCGGGTATGCGGATGCCGCCGCCGGCACCAAATCCCCCAGCTGAGCGGCTCGCACCACGGCCGGCTGACTGCCGATCGCCTCGTACAGGCGTTGCACCGCCGCTTCGGTGGAGCGGTCGTAGCGGCCGTCAACCGGACCTGGTTCATGGCCGAGCCGATCGAGCGCGGCCTCCAGCTGGGCCACGTCGTCACCGGACATTCCAGGCCCCAGGTCGCGGAACGAGGGCGCGGATCCCTCCAGCACGACAACCGGTCGACCGGACACCTCGAACAGAACCTCACCCTCGGCGACAACGGTTCCGATCGGTGGTAGACCGGTCACGATGGCCGGGCTCGGCGCCAGCGGCGACGGGGCAACCGACACCTCGCGCGGTGTCCCGTAACGTCCCGTACCCCTCGTGACGACATCGGCGGTCAACACCTGGCGCTCGACCGGCACCAGGATGGGCGACGGCTCCGGCGGCGCCATTCGCGCGGCGATCTCAGCCGGTGACGAGATCTGCCGACCGGCCACCCAGCCGCCGACCGCCGACACGGCGATCACGACCACGAAGCCGGCTGCGACCCTCCTTCGAGACATTTGCGCGATCGTACAAGAGTACCTGACGACCGATGTCGTCGAGTCCCCGGTTGTTCAGCTACGAGTCAGAAACAGTGTCTACAATCGCGCTCTATGGTTCCGCGCCAACACGAGTTCCGGCTGTGAATGAATCCGGTTTGGACGGCCGGGTCCGTCGAGCCGATCGATCTCTGGCGGTGGTGACGGAAAACCTGTCGGTTGTCTACGGGGGGTTCACTGCGGTCGATCGAGTCAGCATCCAGGTCGAGCGGGGATCGATCTGTGGGCTCCTTGGCCCCAACGGTGCCGGCAAGACCTCGATGATCCGTGCCCTCACCACCATCGTCCCGGCGGCCGAGGGCACCGCAACGATCGTCGGCCACCCGCTCACCGATCCAGTGGCCGTCCGCTCGAACATCGGAGTGTTGCCGGAGTCGAACGGCTACCCGGGTGCTCAGACCGCCCTGACCTATCTCCGTTTCTACGGCCAGCTGTACGGTATGGACGTCGCCGACGCCGAGGGCCGAGCCCTCGACCTGCTGCAGCAGTTCGGCCTGTCGAACGTCCCGTCCCGGATCTCGACGTTCTCCCGAGGCATGCGCCAGCGTCTCGGTCTGGCCCGGGCTCTCATACACGATCCCGCAGTACTCTTCCTCGATGAGCCGACCCTGGGTCTCGATCCGGCAGGCAAGGAGGAGATCATGGTGGAGCTGGCCCGGCTCGCCGTTGAGCGTGGCACCACCATCTTCCTCTGCACCCACCTTCTCGACGAGGTGGAGCGGATCTGCGACCAGGTGGCCATCATGAACCGCGGTCGCGTGGTGGCCGAGGGCACGGTTGACGAGATCATCAACTCCTCCGGCGCGGACAGCTTCGCTCGTATCCGCGTACGGCCCGAGGCCATCCCGTTGGCCGACGAAGTCCTCCGGGGAACCGAGGCCGCCCGGGCGATCAGCTTCGACAACAGCCGACCGGGTGACCTCATCGTCACCATCGACAGCGACCACGGCTCGGCCGCCACCACGCTTCGGGCCCTGCTCGACGCCGGCGTCGAACCGCAGGCGTTCGATTTCCGGGGCGCCCGGCTGAGCGATGCCTTCATGGCCATCACCTCGGGTCGCACCGACGACATCAAAGAAGGCGTCGGCTCGTGACCGCCGCCGTGCCGACCGGCTCCACGTCGAGAGGATTTGCCGGCCAAACCCGCCCGGTGGCCCGATGGACGGTGATCGCCCGTCAGGAGCTCATGGATCTGTGGGCCGGCGGCAAGGGGCTGTCGATTCTTTTCGGATTCACGCTGGTGCTGTCGATCCTGGCCTATCTGGCCTCGGCTGACGCCGGCATCAATCTGCTCGATGCCCGGGAGTCGGTGGGCCTGGTGGTGACGACGTCCATCGCCCTCGGAACGCTGGGAGCGATGGTGGTCAGCGCCGACGCCATCTCCGGGGAGCGGGAGCGGGACACCCTGGAGGCACTCTTGGTCACACCGGTGCCCCGCCGCCACATCGTGGTCGGCAAGCTGCTCGCCGCCACCACCGTGTGGGTGGCAACGCTGGTGGTCGCTCTACCCTTCGCAGCGGTCATGGCCGGCGGGCCCGGGGTGATGGGGGATGCGGTGACCGTCCTCCTGGTGTCCGGCAGCCTGTCGGCGGCGGCGTTGACGTCGCTGGGTCTCGCCATCAGCTCCGTGGCCATGTCCAACCGGACAAGCCTGGTTGTCTCCCTCGCCGTGCTGCTGGCCCTGGCCGCTCCCAGTCAGCTCCCGGCGGTCCGTTCCAGCACGACCCTCGGTCCGATCCTGATCAAGCTGAACCCGCTGAGTGCCAGCCTGCGGTTGGCCGACAACGTGTTGGTCCGCCAGGAGCCGTGGTCCGATCAAATGGTCTATCTCATCTCGCCGGCTCTGGCCGCCGTGGTGTTTACCGTGGCCGCTGTCCGGTTGGCCCGGCGACTCGAGTTGGGAGGCTCGAGGTGAGCCTGGTACACCGCCGGGTCGGCCGACGAGCGCTTCGCGAAACCGGCATGAGCCTCGGGACAATCGTTGTCGCAGCGCTGTTCCTGGCCCTGGTCATGACCGGATCGCGGCCGGCGGCCGCCGGAACGGCGATGCCGCAACAAGATGAAGCCGTGCCGTTGGAGGTTGCCGTCGTTCTCGAACCGCCTTCGACCTCGGTCGTGCTCGGCGATCGTCTCGAGCTGAACATCACGGTGGCCAACGACGGCGCTGCTGCCACGCCACCGTTGGTGCTCCACCTCGACGTCCTCGATCCCGACAGCGACGGCTCGGTCGATCCCGAGGATTGGACCACGACCCTCACCCGCCCCATCGCCGAAATCCCGCCCGGAGGATCGACCGACGTTCCCTGGACGATCCAACCGATTTCGGCCGGAACCTTCACCGTCTACGCCGTGGTGGTCCGACCAACCGGGCCCGGACTGTCGGTCTCGAACGTCACGGAAGTCACGGTGGAGGATCAGCGATCGCTCAACCCCGGGAACATCCTGCCGTTGGCCATCGCCGCACCGGTGTTGGTCGGGGGAGCGCTCGCCCTCCAACTGACCTCCGTCCGGCGCTCGGAGCGCCGTGGCCGTGGTACGTCGGCCGAAGACGCCGAAGGGGTCATCATATGACGAGGAGAGTAGCGGCGGGCTCGCTCGGGCTCGCCGTGCTGTTGATGATGTCCGCCTGTTCGGACAACGGGAACGCCGTGGCGGAGCCGGACAGCGTAGGAACAGTGAGCGATCCGCCTGCCGTCGCCGCGGATTCGGCATCAGCCGGCGACGACGCGGCGCCGGTCTCCGGATCGTCGTCAACCGAGGTTCTGTCGGCCGCCGAAGCGTCGGCGGCCGCTGCCGCGGCCAACGCCGGACAGCAGGTCGGGGGCGAGGAGTTCGGTTTGACCATGGAGCAGTTGGCGGAACGGAGTGATGCGGTGGAGGAATCCATCGGCGTGTGCATGGCGGAAGCCGGCTTCGAGTACGTTCCGGTCGACTTCGGCGAGATCAGGCGGGCGATGACCAGCGACAAGTCTGCTCCGGGGCTCTCGAACGCCGAGTTCGTCGAGCAGTACGGCTTCGGTATCACCACACAGTTCGACAAGCCGATGGTCGAGCTGAGCCTGGGTGAGCAGAACCGGCGGATCGTCGACAACCTCGGGGACGCAGACCGGGTGGCCTATCTGAGAACCCTCTACGGTGAGAACACCGACGCCACCTATGCCGCCGGCCTCGAGACTGAAAACCTGTCCCGCACCGGCGGCTGCACCCGGACCGCCCTCACGGAGCACTTCAGGCCCGAGGAACTGAGCGCGTCGTACTTCAACCCCGGCGACGCCCTGATCGAGACCGATTCCCGGGCACAAGAGGCCATCGCCGCCTGGTACGACTGTATGGTCGAGGGTGGCATCGACGCCTATCAGCC
>JAOUGG010000217.1 GCA_029857855.1 Acidimicrobiia bacterium
CACCTACACCCGGGTCGCCGTGGAGGTCGATCACATCGAGGCGGACACGGTGTATCTCACCGATGCCCCCGACCTCGGCGCCGAGGTGGCTGTCACGTCGGTTGCGGAACTGTACGGAGCCGACACGGGAGTGGGCAAATGAACGAACTACGTGCATTGGTCCAAGTCAGTCTCCGGTATCGCTACGTCGTCGCATTTGGTGCCTTCCTGGTACTCGTGCTCGGCGTGTTGCAGGTCCAGCGGATGCCGATCGACGTGTTCCCGGAGTTCGCGCCGCCTCAGGTCGAGATACAGACCCCCGCGCTGGGGCTGTCGGCCGAGGAGGTCGAGCAGCTGATCACCGCGCCGCTCGAGGAATCCTTCGCCGGGCTTCCCAATCTCGAAACGATGCGGTCGAAGTCGGTCGAGCAGCTGTCGTCGATCAAGCTGATCTTCGAGCGTGGAACCGATCTGATGGAGGCTCGTCAGGCGGTTCAGGAACGTCTCTCCCTGGTGGTGCCGACCCTGCCGACGTGGGCCGCGCCGCCGAATGTGATGCCCCCGCTTTCGTCCACCGCCCGCACGGTCAAGATCGGCATCCGCAGCGACACCTTGTCGACCGTCGACCTGTCGATGATCACCTACTGGACCATCCGGGAACGCCTGCTGCGGGTGCCCGGGGTCGCCAACGTGGCCATCTGGGGTGAACGTATCGACATCCCGACGATGCAGGTCGACCCGCAGCTCCTGGCGGAGAACAACGTGACCGCGACCGAGGTGATGCGGGTGATGTCCGACACCCTCGACTCGGGCATGGTCCAGTATTCGGAGGGTTCGATCGTCGGTACGGGCGGCTTCCTCGACACGGCGGCCGCTCGGCTGCCGGTTCACTACGAGTCCGCCGTCAGTGACGCCGACAGCCTCGGCCTCGTGCCCCTCAACGACCGGACCAACGCCGCCGGCGAACAGCTCCGCCTGAACGATGTCGGTACCGTCGTCCACGACACATGGCCGATGATCGGTGATGCCGTGGTGAACGGCGGCGAGGGCCTGTTGCTCATCGTAGAGAAGTTCCCGTGGGCCAACACGGTGGAGGTGACCGACGGGGTCGAGACGGCCATGGCCGATATGGCCCCCGGCCTTCCCGGTGTGGAATACGACACGACCATCTTCCGGCCGGCCACGTTCGTCGAGATCTCGATCGAGAACCTGACCCGGGCCATCCTCATCGGTGCCGCGCTGGTCGTGCTCATCCTGTTGCTGTTCCTGTTCGAGTGGCGGACCGCGCTGATCAGCGCCACGATCATCCCGCTTTCGCTGATGGCGACCCTGCTGGTGATGCCGCTGTTCGGCGCCAGCGTCTCGACCATCAACGTGATGGTGCTGGCCGGCCTGGTGATCGCGGTGGGGGCGGTCGTCGACGACGCCATCGTCGACGTCGAGAACATCGTCAGACGATTACGTGAGCAACGGGCCAGTGGTATCCACGTACCGACCTCCAAGATCGTGGTCGACGCCTCGGTCGAGGTTCGCAACGCCATCGTCTACGCGTCGCTCATCGAGGCCGTTGCGCTGATGCCGGTGTTCTTCCTCGAAGGTTTGTCGGGTGCGTTCTTCCAGCCGCTGGCCCGGGCCTATGTGATTGCCGTGCTGGTCTCCGGTTTCATCGCCATGACCGTGACGCCGGCCCTGAGCTACATCCTGTTGCGGAAGGCTCCGCTCGACGGCCGGCAGTCGCCGATCATCGCGCCGCTGCATCGGGGTTACACCAGGGTGCTGAAGCCGATCCTGGCCCGGCCGATGATGGCGGTTGGTGCGTTCGCCATCCTCGCCGTGTCTGGATTCGGTGTCTATCCCCAGCTCGGGCAGGAGCTGCTGCCCGACTTCAAGGAACGGGATTTTCTGATGCACTGGCTCGGCAAGCCGGGCACGTCGCATCCCGAGATGGTCCGCATCTCCCAGCTGGCCTGCCAGGAACTCATGACCATCGACGGGGTCAACAACTGCGGTTCCCACATCGGCCAGGCGTTGCTCATGGACGAGGTCTACGGCATCTACTTCGGTGAGAACTGGATCAGCGTCGACCCCTCCGTCGACTACGACGAGACCCTGAACGAGGTGCAGACCCTGGTCGACGGCTACCCGGGCCTCTACCGCGACGTCCAGACCTACCTGAAGGAACGGATTCGTGAGGTGCTGACGGGCTCGAGCCATCCGATTGTCGTCCGGATCTACGGCGAGGATCTCGATGTACTCCGGGAGAAGGCGGCCGAGGTCGAAGCCGCCCTGTCGGCGAACGACGGCCTCACCGATGTGCACACCGAGCTGCTGGTCGACGTACCCCAGGTCGACATCACGGTTGATCTCGACCGAGCTCGGGAGTATGGCGTCAAGCCGGGCGATGTCCGGCGGCAGGCCGGCTATCTGCTGGCCGGTGAGGAGGCAGGCGACATCCATACGGCCAACCGGACCTTCGACGTCAACATCTGGAGCGCACCCCAGTACCGCGACAGTATGACCGACATCTACAACCTGCCCATCGAGACGCCGAACGGCGGGCGGGTGGCGCTCCAGGAGATCGCCGACATCAGCATCGTGCCGACGGCCAACGCGGTGAACCGGGAGAACCTGGCCCGACGGATCCACGTCGAGGCCGAGTTGAACGGCCTCGACCTGGCCACGGCGGTCGACGACGTTGAGGACGCCCTCGACGAGATGGACTTTCCGACAGGCTACTACCCGGAACTGCTCGGCGAGTTCTCCGAGCGGCAGGCGGCGTCGCGCAATCTGTTCCGGGTGTCGGTGCTGTCGGGGCTGCTGATCTTCGCTCTCCTCTACATCTCCTACAACAGCCTCAGGCTGGCGGCACTGTCGTTCTTCGCCCTGTCGACCGCGCTGGTCGGAGGAGTGCTGGCGGCGGCACTCTTCGGTGGCGTCCTGTCGCTCGGTTCGCTGGTCGGCTTCCTGACGATCCTCGGCATCGCGGCGAGGAACGGCATCATGCTGATCAACCACTATCAGCACCTCGAGCGCCACGAGGGCATGGAGTTCGGAACCGAACTCGTGCTGCGGGGAGCGAGGGAGCGGGTGGCACCGATCCTGATGACCGCGCTGACCACGGGACTGGCCCTGGTTCCGCTGGTCGCGGCAGGAAACCTGCCCGGTCACGAGATCGAGTACCCGATGGCCATTGTCATCATCGGTGGCCTGGTGACCTCGACGCTGGTCAACCTGTTCATCGTCCCGTCGCTGTACCTGCTGGTGGCGAAACCGAGCACCGATGAACCGGACGGCGCCGAGCTGGCCGCGGTCTGATGGGCTGCATCCGGCTCGGCCCCAAGGACAGTGCCCCAGCTCAGTGTGAAGGTCGGCCGGCGCTACCGCCGGTCGGCCTTCACGATGTCGAAGTCAGCCCACCATCGCCGATTTCGACCAGAGGTATGAGGCGGGAGTCCTCGAGCGCCGCCGTTCGGTGGCCGATACCGTCGAGGTAGGCCGGGTTGGTGGCGAAGGCGAAGAAGTCGTCGACCGAACGTTGGCGGACGGCGAGCACGAGGTCCCACCGTTCGTCGTCGGGCCCGATGAAGACCGGGCCGCCCTCGGCCTGGAACACGACCTCGCCGCCCGAGGCGAGCAGGTGCGGGAGGGTGTGCTCGCTGTACCGTCGATACGCTTCGGCTCCGGAGACGGGCTCGGCCGGCGCGAGATCGGGGTGGTTCGAATAGTCGGCAGCCTCCCGGAACCGGAGCAGGTTCAACATGGTCACCGGGCCCGTGAGGTTGCGCCGGACGAGGGCCACGGCGTTCGCTTCGGTCGGTTCGAGATAGGGCATGGGACCATCATCGCAGACCACGACCGTCGCCGGAACGGGAATCCGGCGCGGGCCAATGGCCCGTGGTGTCCGCCGGAGCTGGACGTCCCGAGGGGGAGCCGTCCTATGCTGGAAACATGGCAGCCACCGATTCCGAGATTTCGTCCAACACCGTGTCCCAGGCCCTTTCGCTTCGGCCGCTCCCCGAGTTCGCAGGTCGTCCCGGGCCGCTGCTGATCATCGTGGCCGATGGGGTTGGTGTGGCTCCGCCGGTCGACTCCAATGCGGTGTACCGGGCCCACACGCCGACGCTCGATGCCCTGGCCGAGTCACCGCTCTACACCGAACTGGCGGCCCACGGTAAGGCGGTCGGCCTGCCCACCGACGACGACATGGGCAACTCCGAGGTCGGCCACAACGCCCTGGGCGCCGGCCGGATCTTCGACCAGGGAGCCAAGCTCGTCAACAAGGCGATCGCCGATGGTTCGCTGTTCGAGTCCGAGCACTGGAAGACGGCGGTCGCCCGGGGCCTCGACGGCGGCACCCTGCACCTTCTCGGCCTGCACTCGGACGGCAACGTCCACTCCCACACCGATCACCTCTACGCCATGTTGAGGCGCGCCGCCGCCGACGGCGTGCGCCGAGCCCGGATCCACATCCTCCACGACGGTCGCGACGTGCCCTCCCGGTCCGCCCTCGACTACGTCGACGCCACCGAGGCGGTCCTGGCCGAGATCAACGCCGGCCACGACGGCGCCGACTTCCGTATCGCCTCCGGCGGCGGCCGCATGTACATCACGATGGACCGCTACGAGGCCGACTGGGCCATGGTCGAGCGGGGCTACCAGTGCCACACCCACGGCGTCGGCCGTCCGTTCCTCTCCGCCACCGATGCGGTCGAGACGATGTACGTTGAAACCGATCGGGGTGACCAGTACCTCGAGGAGTTCGTGGTGGTCGAGGGCGACGCGGGCGCTGCCGGCGACCCGATCGGCATCATGGCCGACGGCGATGCCGTCATCCTGTTCAACTTCCGGGGCGACCGGGCCATAGAAATCTCGCGGGCCTACGAGGAGGCCGGGTTCACCCCGTTCGATCGCACCGCCAACGGAGCCGTCAGCCACCCCGACGTTTTCTTCGCCGGGATGCTCGAATACGACGGCGACACCCACGTGCCGAAGAACTACCTGGTCGCCCCACCCTCGATCTCCCGCACGATGAGTCAGTACCTGTGTGCCGAAGGCCTTCCCAGCTTCGCCATCAGTGAGACCCAGAAGTTCGGTCACGTCACCTACTTCTGGAACGGTAACCGCTCCGGCTACATCGACCCAGACCTGGAGACCTACGTCGAGATCCCGTCCGACAACGTCGAGTTCAACAAGACACCGGGTATGAAGGCGCGGGAGATCACGGCCAAGACGATCGAGCTGCTGGAGACCGGCCGCTACCGCTGGGGCCGTATCAATTTTCCCAACGGTGACATGGTGGGCCACACCGGCGATCTCGACGCCACGATCGAGGCGATGGAGGTGGTGGAGGAGTGCGTCGAGCGGCTGATGCGGGTGATCGACGAGCTCGACGGCCTCCTCATCTACACCGCCGACCACGGCAACGCCGACATCATGTACACCGAGAAAGACGGGGTGCGCTCGCCCAAAACCTCGCACACGCTCAGCCCGGTGCCGTTCGCCATCTACGATCCCCGCTACGAGGGTGAGTACCACCTGGCCCCTGTCGAGGGCGCGGGTCTGAGTCACGTGGCGGCCACGGTGTTGAACCTGCTCGGGTACCAGGCCCCCGACGACTACAACCCCAGCCTTATCACCTTCGACTGACCCGCCCGGCCCTTCCCGCCTAGCCCGGCCCTTCCCGCCTAGCCCGGATCTTTCGTAGCGGGTTCTGAGGAGGCTCGCGAAAGGC
>JAOUGG010000218.1 GCA_029857855.1 Acidimicrobiia bacterium
CGATTCCTCCGCCTTGAGCCGGGCCCTCCATATGGGCACCAACATCGCCATGGGCATCACGCTCGTCGGCACCATCGCCCTGTCGTTCTGGCTCTTCGGCGGTGACAGCTTCGACACGCCGATCGGTCTGGCCCTGGCGGTCATCGGCGGCCTCATTGCCGGCTGGGCGCTCGGCAAGTCAGCAGAGTACTACACCTCCGATCACTACGGTCCGGTCAAGAAAATCGCCAGGCAATCGGAGACCGGCCCGGCCACCACAATCCTTGGCGGCATCTCCGCCGGAATGGTCTCGGTCGCCGCCTCGGTGGTTCTCGTGGTCATCGGCGTCGGCGTCGCCTACTGGGGTGGCGAGATGACCCTCAAGGTTCTTGCAGACTCCAACGACGCCGTTCCCGTCGGCTTCGGCGGTATCTACGGCATCGCCGTGGCCGCCATCGGGATGCTGGCCACCACCGGTGTGGTTGTCTCGGTCGACGCCTATGGTCCCATTGCCGACAACGCCGGTGGTATCGCCGAGATGGCCGAGCTCGATCCGTCGGTCCGTGAGGTCACCGATGCGCTGGATTCGCTGGGCAACACCACCGCCGCCGTCGCCAAGGGCTTCGCCGTCGGATCGGCCGCCCTGACCGCACTCGCCCTGTTCAAGAGCTTCGAGTTCGCCGTCATCAAGGCGGGCGGTTCCCTCGATCTCGATGTGGGCTCGGTCAGTGTGTTCATCGGATTGTTCCTGGGTGCAGCACTTCCGTTCCTCTTCGCCGCCCTCACCATTGACGCCGTCGGCCGAGCCGCCCAGCAGATGATCGAGGAGGTCCGCCGTCAGTTCCGCGAGATCCCCGGCCTGCGGGAGGGCAAGGAGGGCGTGGTGCCCGACTCCGCCCGCTGCGTGGAGATCTCCACCCAGGCCTCCCTGAAGGAGATGATCATCCCCGGCTCGCTTGCCGTCGTCGTGCCGCTCGTCATCGGTTTCATCGACGTCAACGCCCTCGG
This sequence comes from Acidimicrobiia bacterium, assembly GCA_029857855.1. Taxonomy (GTDB): domain Bacteria; phylum Actinomycetota; class Acidimicrobiia; order Acidimicrobiales; family SZUA-35; genus JAHELU01. The sequence goes on from JAOUGG010000218.1 coordinate 988, forward strand.
CGGCTTCCTCGCCGGTGCCCTCGTCACCGGCTTCGCCCTGGCCATCTTCATGGCCAACGCCGGCGGAGCCTGGGATAACGCCAAGAAGTACATCGAGGCCGGCAATCACGGTGGCAAGGGCTCCGACCCGCACAAAGCGGCCGTGGTCGGTGACACCGTCGGCGACCCGTTCAAGGACACCTCCGGTCCGGCCATGAACATTCTCCTCAAGGTCATGACCATCGTGTCGCTGGTGTTCGCCGCCGCCTTCGTGGGCGGACCCTTCGGCTGATCGGGCCATCCCGGCCTTCCGATTCGGTCATCCGTTCCTCGACTCGTCCACGAGCTGGCAGAGTTTGCGCCCGGACGCCGCGCGTGAATCCTGCCAGTGACCGGGCAGAGACTACGTTGGAGGCACTATGCCGGTTCAGAAACTCCAAACAGTTGACGGGTTCGTCGTTCGGGACTTTGCCGACACCCCCTCGTCCGGGATCATCCGTCGAGGGCGCAAGATCCTCCAACGCAGCGCCACCGATCTGGCCCGATCCGCAACCTACGCCTTCGCGTTCCACGGCATCGAACGGGGCGGGGCTTCGGGCGGTCTCGACGCCGAGGGCGACGAGGAAGGTCCTGCCCTCATCGCGCTCATGGGTGAGCTTCGAGACGACCTGATCGGCGGGCAGCTCGAACTCCTCCCGGCAAAGGGCATCGACGGCGACGAACTGGCCGCGGCCCTGGACGCCGCCATCGAAACCTCCGGCCGCGCCACTGACACCGTCGAACTCGACTTCGGCGACCGCGCCGACGTCCTCACCGCCGGTGTGATGGCGGCCACCTCGTGGGCGCTCGACGGGGGCCTCGACGGGCGGCGGATCGTCGTCGAAGGTGATCCCGACGACCCGATTCATCAGGCGTTGACCGAGGCGGTCACCGCCGCCGGTGCCACCGCCGTCGAACCGAAGACAGCGGAAGGTAAACCGTGGATGATCTGGTCGACTGAAGCCGACCTCATGCTCGTCGGCTCGCGCCCCGGGGCGATGAACCATCAGGGCGCCGAACTGCTCGATGTCGCCGCCGTCGTTCCCTGGGCTCCGCTCCCGATCACCACCAAGGCTCTGGCGGTCATGATCGGTCGCAACATCACCTACGTTCCCGACTTCGTCTCGGCCTCCGGTCCGCTCGTCGCCCACCACCTCGAACGGTCCGGCACCCAACTCGATTCGGCGGTACACGAGGGCCTGAGCAGCCTCGACGGAGGCGACGACCCGTTGTTCATGGCCGCGTGTCACCGGGCCGAGGCGTTTCTGGCCACCTGGCAGGACAAGCTGCCGTTCGGCCGCCCACTGGCCGGTTGACGGAAGGGGCCGACCGGCCGCCGCGCAAGGGAACCGCATTCCGCCAACCCCCGACCGGCGTCGACGTGGCGATAGCATGGTTGGACTGACGAAGACGCAGTGAGGCCACAAGGCGGGCGAGGTCGTCGACGCGAGTAGTTCCAGCAATGGGCGCGCGAGCCGACCGTCGAGGCGACAGGGAGATGCACTGACAATGGTTCGCTACGACAAGAGCACAGCCGACAAGGGCAGCCGGTACGTGGAAGATCGCCGCACCGGTGGGCGACGTATGGGTGGCGGTGGCGGCCGCCCGGTTGCCCTGGGCGGCGGCCTGATCGGCATCATCGTGGTCGTTCTGGGTCTGCTGTTCGGGGTCGATCTGAGCGGTGGAGGCGGCGACCTTGGCATCGACGCCGGTGGCCTGCCCTCGGGATCCGGCCCGGTGTCGAGCGGTCTCGACGAGACGGTCGATCCAGATGCCGACACCAAGGAGTACCTCGAGTTCCTGATGTTCGACATCCAGGACACCTGGGATGTCTACTTCGACCAGGCCGGCCTGGCCTACCAGCCGACGTCGCTGGTCCTGTTCGACGGCGCCGTGTCGACCGGCTGCGGGCAGGCCAACGCCGCCGTCGGGCCGTTCTACTGCCCGGCGCCGGGTGACAACAAGGTCTACATCGACCTCTCCTTCTACGACCAGCTGAGCACCCGGTTCGGAGCCCCCGGCGACTTCGCCCAGGCCTACGTCATCGCCCACGAGGTGGGCCACCACATTCAATCGGTGGTCGGCATCAGCGATCAGGTCCGGCAGGCGCAGAGCTCCGATCCCGGCAACGCCAACGAATACTCGATCCGCCTCGAGCTCCAGGCCGACTGCCTGGCGGGCGTCTGGGCCCACTCGGCCAACCAGCGCCTCACCGAGCAGTCAGGCGTTCCCATCCTCGAGGAAGGCGACATCGAGGAGGGCCTCGCCGCTGCGGCCGCGGTCGGCGATGACATGATCCAGTCCCAGTCCGGGCTCGGGATCAACCCGGAGACCTGGACCCACGGTTCGGCCGAACAGCGAGTTCGATGGTTCAAGGTCGGGTTCAACGGCGGCGACCCCGAGGAGTGCGACCCGTTCGCAACCTCAAACCCGTAGGCCCGGTCCTGCGTCGGTGACCACCCGGGCCGGAGCACCGACGGCCACTGCTCCTGCCGGGACATCGCGGGTCACGATGGCCCCGGCCCCGACGATGGCACGAGTTCCGACCGTGACGCCGGGAAGGATCACGGCGTTGGTGCCGATCCAGGACCCGGCCCCGATACGCACCGGCTTCTCGGGAGCGGCCTGACGACCGATCGGGAGCGTCGGGTCGGTACCCGCATGGTTCTGGTCGGTGACGAACACGTTGGGCCCGAAGTACACGTCGTCGCCGATCTCGATGCTGAGGTGTCCGCTGATGCTCGAACCCCGACCGATGAGGCATCGATCGCCCAGCACGACGATTCGATCGCTGATCAACGCCTGGCCAGGACTCATCCCGGCGCTCAACGACACATTGGGGCCGATCATGACCTCGCTGCCGATACGGATCGCGTTCTCGCCGAACAGCGCTGCGGGAGGGAAACAGATGATCGATCCGGCTCCGAAGTGGGCGAATCGACGGGCGCGACGACTGCGCGGGCCGATGGCGGCCCGTCGCCGCACCCACTCGTGGGCGTCGGCAACGAGATCACCCACCCGGTCACGATCGCCGGCGGCGGACCGGGGGCCGAGGTTCACGATCCCACTCGATCGGAGGCCAGCTCTCCGGCGATCGCCGCGGCGACGACGGCGTTGTTCTCGGCCAGAACCAGATTGGCCTCGACGGTTCGACCGCCGCTGATTTCGGCGAGTGCGCCCAGGACGGCCGGTGTGACATCGGCGCCGCCGTGGTCGCCGGCTCCGGTCCGGGCCAGTGCCTGCTCAACCCATTCGTCGAGTTCGGCTCGGTTTATGGCGCCGTGGTCGGGTATCGGACAGGCGACGACGATGCCACCGCCACCCAATTCCCAGTGGGCCCGGGCGATCCGGGCCGCCTCGGATGCCGAGGTGACCGATGCGCTCAACCCGACGCCGCTCGTCGGGGAGTGAAAGGCGGGGAACTCGTCGCAATGCCAGCCCAGCACCGGCACCCCGAGTGTTTCAAGGTGTTCGACCGTTCGCTCCAGGTCGAGGAACACCTTGGCCCCGGCCGTGACGGTCACGACAGGACGAGCGGCGATCGCTCCGAGGTCGGCGCTGATGTCGCCCGTGACCGCGGCGTTTCGGTGCACCCCACCGATGCCTCCGGTGGCGAACACCTCGACGCCGACGGCCGCAGCGATGGTGACCGCAGCCGACACGGTCGTCGCCCCGTAGGACCACTTCTGGGCGACGGCTCGCCCGATGTCACGGGCCGACATCTTGGTCGCCGGCCCGCAGATTCGGGACCTGTCGAGCGTATCGAGACCACAGCGGATCTCCCCGTCGATCACCGCGGTGAGCGCAGGCACCGCTCCCCCGGCCGCCACCGCTTCGGTGACATGGCCAAGCGCCTGCACACTGTGAGGTCGGGGCAACCCCAGTTCCGAGAAGATGGTGGTCTCCAGGGCGACGATCGGGCGACCGGCGGACTTCGCCCCCGCCACATCGGAACCGAGAACGACGGATTCGCCTGGCATCGTCACGGTCTCCCAGACGGCGGGATGACCCCGAACCGGTCGATCAGGAATCGGCGCAAACGATCGCAGCCTCGGCCACGGTCGATTCGACCGTGTCGGCATCGGAGGCCAGAACCTCAGGCTGATCGAAGTTCTCGGCCAGTCCGGCCACGGTGGTGTCGGACAGATCACTGTCGAGCAGTTCGTCAGCGATACAGCGAGCCTGGGCCTCGGTGAGGGACACGGCGGCATCGACGTCGGCCGCCTCGAGGATCGATTGAGTCAGTGCATCCGCGCTCGGTCGGCCTGCGCATCCCGCGAGGAACAGCACCGCACTCACCAGCACCACGGTCAGCCGCTGAACCCCCAATTTTCGTGACATCTTCTCTCCCACGTCCATATATTCGAGCCCATCGTAGTGGGTCACGCACCGGGTCAATGGTAGGCACCCCCAGGACCTCCGCCACGGATGGTGGTGATTGCTTTGTCGCCCGTTCCGGCGCCTGAGGGCATCGGCAGCCCACCCGCTTCGCCCGTCGCCGATCGTCAACGCTAGCTTGGGCCCCGTGGAGCTGAACGATGACGCGTTGCCATACCTGTCCGCTGCAGAGCTGATGCAGCAGCTGACCGACCGGTCGCTCTCGTCGCGGGAGCTGCTCGAATGCCTGCTGAAACGGGTCGGGGACCGCAACCGGGAGGTCAACGTCGTCGTCACGATCGATGCCGAACGGGCGCTGGAACAG
>JAOUGG010000275.1 GCA_029857855.1 Acidimicrobiia bacterium
CCGCTGTCGGTGGTCGGGTTCACGTTCGCCACCATGTTCATTGCCGTGCCGACCGGGGTGAAGATCCTCAACTGGCTGGCGACGATCTGGGGCGGCAAGATCATCCTCAACACCGCCATGCTGTTCGCCATCGCCCTGGTGACCCAGTTCACCGTTGGCGGTCTGTCCGGTGTTTCCCATGCACTGGCTGCCCACGACACCCAACAGACCGACACCTACTACATCGTGGCCCACTTTCATTACGTGCTCTTCGGTGGCGCCTTCTTCGGTTTTGTCGGCGGCATGTACTTCTGGTGGCCCAAGGCGTTCGGCTACAAGCTGAGCGAGAAGATCGGTAAGACCCAGTTCTGGACGATGGTTGTCGGCTTCAACCTGACCTTCGGGCCGATGCACATCCTCGGCCTGCAGGGCATGCCCCGCCGGATGCACACCTACGACGTGGTGCAGGGATTCAACACCTGGAACCTGGTCGCCACCTTCGGCTCCTTCATTCTCGGCGTCGGCACGCTGATGATCCTCGTCAACGCCCTCGTCTCCTACCGGGCCTGGGTCCGTGCCGGTCGCCCCGACGTCGGACCGGACCCATGGGATGCCCGGGCCCTCGAATGGTCGATCCAGTCGCCCACGCCGGAGCACAACTTCGACTACGATCCGGTCGTCACCCAGCTCGACGACTGGTGGTACCGCAAGTATCAAAAGGACGAGAACGGCGTGTTGCGACAGGTTCACACGGGGGCGGAGATCGCCCAGCCGGGCAACAGTGAAGGTGTGCACCTGCCCTCACCGTCGTACTGGCCGATTGTCGTGGCCTTCGGTATTCCGGTCGTGGGCTACGGTCTGATCTTCAGCCTTTGGCTGGTGATCCCCGGTGCGCTCATCACTCTGGCCGGCCTCTTCGGCTGGGCGCTCGAACCGGCCGATGATCTCGACATCGACGATCAGCACGGTCACGACGATCACGGAGACGGCGATGGCGATGACGCCGCCGCCGGGGCCGACAAGGAACTCGAGATGGTGCCGTGACGGGCGGAGCCGCCACGAACCGAGTTTCGCCGCCGGCGAAACATCGTCCGCTGGAACGACCTGTATGGGCCAAGGAGAATTGAGCATGTCTGACGTTGCAGTAGCCCAAGGCGTCGAAACCCACGACGCCCACGCCGGTGCCTCGGATGGCGAGCACGCAGGTCACCGAACCAGCCTCGGCCTGTCCAACATGAAGTTGGCCATGTGGTTGTTCCTAGCTTCCGAGTGCCTGCTGTTCGGTGCCCTGATCTCCACCTTCCTGCTGTCCAAGGCGAACTTCATCACCGAGGTGCTGGCCGGGAATCCCAACGTCACCTCGACCATGCCTGCTGAACTGATCGAGGAGTTCCAGGCCGCGGGATCGGTCGAGCCGTTCTGGGACATCCCGTTCACCTCGGCCTCGTCGTTCATCCTGCTGATGAGTTCGCTCACCATGGTGCTGGCCCACAAGGCGGTGTCGGAAGACGACGACCTGCAGACCAAGGTGTGGCTGGCCGCCACCGCCCTTTTGGGCTCGACCTTCATCGCCGGACAGGTCTACGAGTTCACGGCCTTCTATCGGGAGGGTCTCACCTACGGCGGGAACCTGTACGGCTCCTCGTTCTACACCCTCACCGGTTTCCACGGCGTTCACGTTTCCGGCGGCATTCTGATGCTGCTGTCGTTGCTGTTCGTGGCTTTCCGGGGGAAGCTCAACTCCAGTCGGGCGGAAACCGTTGAGCTTGTCGGTTTGTATTGGCACTTCGTCGACATCGTGTGGGTCTTGATCTTCACGATCGTCTACCTGATCCCGTAAAGGCTGGTCTGTTGATGGCTGACAGCACTGTTATCACCGAGGCCGCCCACGGTGCCCATGGCGACGTGTCGCACGACGACGGCTCGCACGCCGAGCATGCCCACCACCCGACCGAGCGTCAATACTGGATCGTATTCGTGGCCCTTGCGGTCCTCACCGCCATCGAGGTCGCCTGGTCCTATGCGGGCTTTGAAGGGGCCGCGCTCGTGGTCCCGTTGTTGAGCATGATGGCCGTGAAGTTCCTGCTGGTCGCCGGTGCCTTCATGCACCTGTACTTCGATCTGAAGATCATCAACGGCCGGGTGTTCAGCTGGGCCTTTGGATTTGCTCTGCTTCTGGCCGTGATCGTCTATTTCGTGGTGTTCGCAGCCTTCGATTCACTGCCGTTCTAGCGACCCGCCGTACGGGCGGCGATTCGTCCTACGGCCGGAAAGACTCTGATCTGCATGCTTGCCGTAACGGTTCCCTACGAAGCTCACGTTGAAGTATGGACCCTCATCGCCGGGGCGATCGCCCTCGGCTTGTACGGGTGGCGGGTCCTGCAGCCGAAGGCGTTGGCCGCAGGCTACGATCCGATCTCGCGGCGACAGGCGGCCTGGTTCGTTGGCGCGGTCGCGTCGATGTGGGTCTTCTCCGATTGGCCGATCCACGAGATCGCCGAGCAGTACCTGTACGCGGTGCACATGGTCCAGCACTTCTTCCTGTCCATGCTGATTCCGGCCATGTTCCTGCTGGCCACCCCCCGTTGGATCGTCGAACTGGTGGCCCCGCCCGGTTCACGGGCCTGGCGTCTGCTGAAGTCCGGCTCCCGCCCGATCGTGGCCGGTGTGGTGTTCAACGCCCTCACCGTGTTGCTCCACTGGTCGGTGACGGTGCGGCTGTCGTTCGAGATCGGCGCCTTCCACTTCCTGTTCCATCTGATGATCTTCGCCGCCGGTCTGCTGATGTGGATGCCGATCATCTCGCCGGTTGTCGAGTGGCGAATCCCGCCGGTGGCCAAGTGCATCTACCTGTTCGTCATGTCGATCATCCCGACGGTGCCCAGCGGCTGGTTGATCTTCGCCGAGGACGTCGTCTACCGCAACTACGACATTCCGGAACGGTTGTGGGGGATCGGTGTGATGGACGATCAGACCGCCGCCGGCCTGGTGATGAAGCTGCTGACCGGCTTCTTCCTGTGGGGGACCATCTTCGTCATCTTCATCCGCTGGGCCAACGAGGAGATGAGGGCCGATGAGGAGCGCCGCAACGCGCCGCTCACCGTCGACCGGATCTCCGACGAGTTCGCCTTGTCGGATCCGGTTCCGGAAACCGTGCCTCCCGGCGGCGGCAGGGTCGCCGACCTCGGACCTGACTCCGCCGAGGCGTGACCGACTACCCGACGGCCGACCGAGTGGCCGGCACCGGGATCGACGTCGCCCGCATGCGGGCCGAGTACGAGACCGGCGGTATCGATGTCGAGGATCTCGACGGCGATCCGGTCGTCGAGTTCCAGCGGTGGCTGGCGATCGCCGTCGACGCCGGGGTCACCGAGGCCAACGCCATGGTGTTGTCGACCGTCGACGCCGACGGTCAGCCGTGGAGCCGGTACGTACTGCTCAAGGACGTCGACGAGCGGGGCTTCACGTTCTACACCAACTACGGCAGCAACAAGTCGAACGACTTGGACGGTCAGGGTCGGGCGGCGCTGACGTTCGGCTGGCTCGAGCTTCGCCGCCAGGTCAACATCGCCGGAACGGTGACCCGGGTCGACCAGGCCGAATCCGACGCCTACTGGGCCGTCCGCCCCCGAGGCTCACAGCTCGGTAGTGCAGCCTCCCGTCAGAGCGAGCCGGTGGCCGACCGTTCCGTGGTCGACGGTTGGTACGAGGAGGCCGAGGCCCGTTGGGCCGACGTGCCCGAGGTGCCCCGGCCGTCGTACTGGGGTGGATGGCGGCTCGAACCGCACACCATCGAGTTCTGGCAGGGTCGGCTCAATCGGCTCCACGACCGGATCCGCTATCGGCGTGACCCGGCGGGATCCGGCGACTGGGCCCGGCGGCGGCTTTCACCCTGAACGGTCGTCGCCCGCCGATCGTCATCGGGTGATCACCGAGCCGAGAGCAAACCCGGCCGACAACGGATCGGCATGATTCAGGACCATGGTCCCGGGTCCATGACCTGGGTGCTGGTCTAGTGTCGAAGCCATGCTGAAGGTCGACGGATTGCGCAAAACGTTCCACGATCTGGTCGCGGTCGACGATCTGTCCTTCACCATCGCCGAGGGTGAAACCTTCGGTCTCCTCGGCCCCAATGGCGCAGGCAAGACCACCGCCATCTCCATGGTCTGCGGTCTACTGGAACCCGACGCCGGCTCCGTCACCGTGGACGGCGTTACGATCGAGCCGGGCTCGACCAGGGGTCGCGAGCTGATCGGGCTCGTCCCCCAGGAGCTCGCCCTCTACACCGACATGAACGGCTGGGACAATCTGGCCTTCTTCGCCCGACTCTACGGGCTTCGGGGCTCGGCGGCCAAGGCGAGAATCGAGGAGGTGCTGGCCGTCGTCGGTCTGTCCGACCGGGCGCGAGACAAGGTCGAAGAGTACTCCGGCGGTATGCAGCGGCGGCTGAACATCGCGGCAGGCATGCTCCATCGACCGAAGCTGTTGATCCTCGACGAGCCGACCGTCGGCATCGACCCCCAGAGTCGGAATGCGATCCTCGACGCCGTGGCCGAGCTGGGTACCACCGGCATGAGCGTGCTCTACACCACGCACTACATGGAGGAGGCGGAGCGGCTGTGCCAGCGGGTCGGAATCGTCGACCACGGTCAGATGCTGGCATGCGGGACCCGGCGTGAGCTGGTGTCGATGGTCGATCAACACGACAAGGTCCGCATCTCGATCGGCGGGGCGACCGACGGTGCCGTCGATGCGCTCGCACAGCACGAGGGTGTGGTCGCCGCCTCCCTGGTCGACGACCACACGATCGAATGCCTGGTCGACAACGCCGCCCAGCTGCTGCCGGACATGATCGCCGATCTCGGCGGTCGAAAGCTCTCGGTCACCGAGATTCAGGTGGTGGAGCCGTCCCTGGACTCGGTGTTCCTCCACATCACCGGCACGGCACTACGGGACTAGAAGGGAGCTCGACGGATGGCAGCGCAACTCTGGGCGCTGGTGTGGCGTGACCTCTGGGCCCGCCTCCGGGACCGCTCCGCGTTGATTCTGGGTCTGCTCGCGCCGGCCGCGTTGATTGCCGTATTCTCGCTGGCCGCCGAGGGACCGGCCCAGTCCGACCTCGACGTCGGCTACGTGTCCGAGGCTGTGTCCGAGGTCGGGGCCGGTGCCGGGAGTGAGACACCGCT
>JAOUGG010000219.1 GCA_029857855.1 Acidimicrobiia bacterium
TTCGACCCCGAGATGATCGACGACCACCTGGCGTCGGCACCGGCCGAGTTCGATTTTCACGCCCGGAACCCGGAACGTACCCTGCGGATCGGCGGCCCGTGGGTGGCCTTCTCCTGCGTGGCCAGCGCCCCCAACGTCTCGGATGCCGCCGGCGGCCGCCGCACCGGCAATCGAGCCGATCACGCCAACCTGTGTCGCCTGGCCCAGGTGCTCAACACCGTCCATCTGCTCGGCGGCTATCCCGTCGAGCCGACCGACGTGCACGCGTCGGTCCGCCACCTTCACGCCACCCTCGACCAGCTGGTGGTGACCGACAAACCGATCCACGCCTACAGCCTCGGGGCGCAGCGGAACCGTGACTGCCTGGAGATGGTGCGGATCGCCCGGGGGGTGAGCCACGAGCAGTTGGAGGCCGAGCCGTCGATCATGTCGATCATCAACACCTCGTCGCCGCTGCGTCTCGACGATCCGATGGCCCAGGGCATCATCGAATACTCGTCCCGCAACCAGCTCATCGTCGTCACCCCGTTCACCCTGGCCGGGGCCATGGCTCCGGTGACCCTGGCCGGGGCGCTGGTCCAACAGAACGCCGAGGCCCTGGCCGGGATCGTGTTCACCCAGGTCGTTCGGCGGGGTGCCCCGGTCATGTACGGCGGGTTCACCTCCAATGTCGACATGAAGTCCGGGTCGCCGGCCTTCGGCACCCCCGAGTACCTGAAGGCGGCCATCGTCGGAGGTCAGCTGGCCCGCCGCTACAAGGTGCCGTACCGCTCGTCGAACGTGAACGCCGGCAACGCCCTCGACGCCCAAGCGGCCTACGAGTCGGTGTTTTCCCTGTGGGGGGCGATCACCGGCGGCGCCAACCTGGTGATGCACGCCGCGGGCTGGATGGAGGGCGGTTTGGTGGCGTCCTACGAGAAGATGGTGCTCGACGCCGACCTGCTCGGCATGGTCTCGGAGTTCCTCCGCCCGATCGAATTCGACGCCGAGGCACTGGCTGTGGCCGCCATCGACGAAGTCGGGCCCGGCGGTCACTTCTTCGGGATCCAGCACACCCAGGACCGCTACCGCACGGCGTTCTTCCATCCGATGCTGTCGGACTGGCGCAACTACGAGTCCTGGGTCGAGGCGGGTTCGCCGACCACCGACCGGAAGATGTCGGAGCTGGTCGACCGGCTGCTGGCCGAGCACGTCGACCCGCCCATGGAACCCGACCGCCGGGCCGAACTGGACGAGTTCGTCGCCCGCCGGGTCGCCGAGGGCGGCGTGCCCACCGACTACTGAGCCAAACCCGAACCGAACGAACGAAACAAGCAATCGCTGGAACAGGAGAAGTCTGCGTATGAACACCTCGGCCCAGGTAGTGGTCATCGGCGGCGGAGTGGTGGGAGCCAGCGTGCTCTACCACCTGACCAAGAACGGCTGGACCGATGTGGTGCTACTCGAGCGAGACGAGTTGACCGCCGGCTCGACCTGGCACTCGGCCGGGGGCATGCACACGCTCAACGGCGACCCGAACGTGGCCAAGCTCCAGCAGTACACGATCGAGTTGTACCGGGAGATCGAGGAGCTGTCGGGCCGTGACTGCGGTATTCACATCACCGGCGGCTGCCTGCTGGCCGACACGCCGGAACGGCTCGACTGGTTGAAGATGGCTCATGCCCGCGGTCGCTACCTGGGCATGGAGACCGAGCTGATCTCCCTGGATGAGGCCAAGGCCAAGATGCCGTTCATGGACACCAGCTACTTCGTCGGCGCCATGTGGGACGCCCATGAGGGCCACGTCGACCCGACCGGTGTCACCAACGCCTACGCCACCGTTGCTCGCAACAACGGCGCCGAGGTGTACCGCAAGGCCTGGGCCCAGGCCATCACCCCGGTCGACGACGGCGATGCCGGGGTCGACGGCCGCTGGGACGTGCACGTCCACGACCCCGCCACCGGCGAGTCGAAGGGGGTGATTCGCTGCGAGCACGTCGTGAACGCCGGTGGGCTCTGGGCCCGCGAGGTGGGCCGCATGGTCGGACTCGAGCTGCCGCTGCTGGCCATGGAGCACATGTACCTCATCACCGAACCGATTCCCGAGCTGGCGGAGTTCAACGCCGCCGTCGGCGAGATGAGCCACGCCATCGACTTCGCCGGTGAGATCTACATGCGTCAGGAGGGTGCGGGTCTGCTTCTCGGCACCTATGAGCGCAACTGCGTGCCGTGGTCGCCGGGAGCGACACCGTGGGATTTCGGAATGCGGCTGCTCACTCCGGATTTGGATCGCATCGCCGAGTCGCTCGACACCGGGTTCAAACACTTTCCGATCTTCGCCGAGGTCGGCATCAAACAGGTGATCAACGGCCCGTTCACGTTCGCCCCCGACGGCAATCCGCTGCTCGGTCCGGTCCGCGGCCTGCCCGGTTTCTGGTCGGCCTGCGCGGTGATGGCCGGACTCTCCCAGGGTGGCGGCGTCGGTCTGGCCCTGGCCAACTGGATGACCGAGGGCGATCCCGGCTTCGACGTGTGGGGCATGGACATCGCCCGGTTCGGCGACTTCGCCACCAAGTCGTGGACCCACACGAAGGTTCGGGAGAACTACTCCCGCCGGTTCCGGATTCAGTTTCCCAACGAGTTCCTTCCCGAGGGTCGGCCACTGCAGACGTCGCCCATTCACGACAAGCTGACGGCGGCCAACGCGGTATGGGGCAACTCGTTCGGTCTCGAATCGGCGCTGTGGTTCCAGGCCGAGGGCGCCGACCCGATCGAGGATGTGACCTTCGGCCGGTCGAACGCCTGGTCCCAGGTGCGGGCTGAGACCCTGGCCGTTCGCAACGGCGTCGGCTTGATGGAGACCACCGGGTTCTCCAAGTTCGAGTTCACCGGTCCGCAAGCCCGGGCCTTCCTCGATCATCTGAGCACCAACACGGTGCCACGGCCGGGACGCATGGCATTGGCGCCCATGGTCAACCACAACGGCAAGCTCGTCGGCGACCTGACGATCGCCTGCCTTCCCGGCGCACCCGGGGAGCCGCTCGGACCGGCGGGCACCATCACCGCCGGCGCCACCGCCAACACATCCCGCGACGAGCGGTTCGTGGTGTTCGGATCGGGGATCGCGCAGCGTTACTACGAGCGCTGGTTCGACCGGGCGTTGTCCGAGTGGTCGCCGGCGGCGGGAACGGTCGCCTACCGGACGCTTGGCCATGACCTCTGTGGTCTGTCGATCGCCGGTCCGATGGCTCGCGATGTGCTGGCTTCGGTGACTGTTGACGACGTCTCCAACGAGGCGTTCCGGTTCATGGCATTCCGTCCGATGAACGTCGGTTGGGCGCCCGTCTGGTGCGGGCGGGTCAGCTTCACCGGCGATCTCGGCTACGAGCTGTGGATGCCGTCGTCGTATCAACGTTACGTGTTCGAGCTGTTGACGGCGGCCGGCGCCGACCACGGTCTGCGACTGTTCGGGTTGCACGCCCTCAACTCCCTGCGGCTCGACAAGAGCTTCGGCGGCTGGGCCCGTGAGTACCGTCCCATCTATGACCCCTACGAGGCTGGACTCGACCTGTTCGTCAAGCTCGACAAGGCCTTTGTCGGGCGCGACGCCCTCGCCGCCGCAGCCGAGGCCGGACCCGAGCGGCGTCTGCTGACCTGGACCGTCGACACCGAACCGGATCTGGCCGGCGCCGACGTGATCGGTGACGAGCCTGTCTGGTACGACGGCGAGGTGGTCGGCTGGGTCACCTCGGGCGGCTACTCACACTTCTCGGCCACCTCCGTTGCCCTCGGCTACGTGCCGGCCGAGTTGGAGGGGGCGACCGGACGGTTCGAGATCGAGGTGGTCGGCGACCGTCGAGAAGCTCGACTCGTCGACGGCTGCCTCTGGGATCCCGAGGCCACACGTATGCGGGCATGACGCCCCGTCCGGCCCAAATCCGGGTCGGGTCGGCGATCACCGCCGCGGCTTTGACGATTGTGGGCTGCGGTTGGGGTCGCGACATCGGTGCCGGCTCGAGGACCGACGGCCGCAACCAGAGCGGGTCCGTTGACGACACGACTCCACCGGACGTCGACGATCATGATCCCATGTCGGCGTCCGTGAATCGGATCGTCGACGGCGACTCCGTCGAATTGACCATCGAAGGGGTCGACGTCGAGTTCCGACTCGAGGGCTACAACGCGCCGGAGCTCTACACCGACAACGCCGACGGCGCTGACTCGCAGACCTGCAACGGGTTGGCGGCGCGGTCCGCACTCGACGGCCTGGTCGCCTCGGCCGAGTCCATCGAAGTGATCGAGCGGGGGACCGACCGGTTCGGGCGGACTCTGGGCGACCTGCTGATCGATGGCGAGTCGGTGGTCGATCGACTGGTCGTCGACGGCCTGGGCCTTGCCACCGGAGACGACGAGGATCGCCGTGGTCGCATGGTGGAGGCGGCGTCCGCCGGTGTGGGAGTGTGGGGCGACGGCTGTGGGCTGTCTGCAACCGACGATCTCCGGATCGGCGGGATCCAAGTCGACGCACCGGGCAACGACCGCTCCAATCTGGCCGAGGAGTACGTGGAGGTGGTCAACACCGGTTCAGGGCCGATCGAGCTGGCGGGCTGGGTGCTGCGAGACGACACGACCGGTCATCGGTTCCCGCTCCCGGGAACCCTGGCGGCGGGGGAGCGGCTGACCGTGATCACCGGCGCCGGGCCATCCGATCAGGTCGGCGTTCACCACCTCGACGAGTCCTTCGCGGTCTGGTCCAACGACTGGGAGACGGTGATCCTCGTCGACCCAGACGGCGTGTTCGCCGACTGGCGGTTCGTCGAAGACGGCCGGGTGCTGATCCAATAGATGAGTCATGGAGCCAACAGACCACGTCGCATCGCCCGACAGGCCGCCGGACACGTACACCCACGGGCATCATCCCAGCGTCTTGCGGTCCCACACGTGGCGCACCGTCGAGAACTCGGCGGCCTACCTGATTCCCTGCCTACAGCCCGGAGTGTCGCTGCTCGATGTGGGTTGCGGTCCCGGAACCATCACCGCCGATCTCGCGGCGCGGGTCACCCCGGGCCCGGTGACCGGGATCGACGCCGCGGCTGGAATCATCGACCAGGCCCGTGCCGACCACCCCCTCGACAACCTGACGTTCGAGGTCGGCGACTGCTACGACCTGTCGTTCCCGGATCACTCGTTCGACATCGTGCACGCCCACCAGGTCCTGCAGCACCTCGGCGATCCGGTGGCCGCGCTTGCCGAGATGAGGCGAGTGGTCAAACCCGATGGCGTGGTGGCTGTGCGCGATGCCGACTACGGCGGTATGTTCTGGTACCCCGACCTGGACGGCCTCGACCGCTGGATGGAGCTCTACCAGGCGGTCGCCCGACGGAACAGGGCCGAGCCGGATGCCGGTCGCCGTCTGAGCGCCTGGGCTCGGACCGCCGGGTTCGAGACGATCCAGCCGTCGGCCTCGACTTGGTGTTTCGCCACACCCGACGAACGAAGGTGGTGGGGAGAGCTGTGGAGCCAACGGGTCGAGGAGTCGGCGCTCGCCACGCAGGCGGTCGACTACGGACTGGCGGACGAGGCCGAGCTGGCGGGCCTGGCGCAGGCGTGGATCGCCTGGGCGGAGCATCCCGACGCCTGGTTCGCCGTCGTCAACGGCGAGGTGCTGCTCCGGCCGTGAAGCCGCTGGTTTTCGGCCGTCTCAGTGGGCGCCGATCCG
>JAOUGG010000221.1 GCA_029857855.1 Acidimicrobiia bacterium
CTACCGGCGACGCTGTTCGACCAACGGGAGCTGCGGCGATTCGAGGTGACCGACGACCTCGCCCCCGACGACTACCTGCGGGCCGCACTCCCGATCTTCGAACCGGTCGACGGCGCAACCATCGGGGAGGTCGAGCTGGTGAGTTTGCCCGACGGGCCCGAGGCCGGCGCCGTGAGCGTCGTGGCCCCGGACCGGGAAGGCCGGATTCTCGCCCTCTCCGCCGGTCCACGGGTCACGGCAATCGTTTCGATGACGACAGCCCCGGGACAGCGCCAGGACTACGACGAGGTCGTCGAGGTCATCGCGGCGGCCACCACGTTCAGCGGAGACGGCGACGCCCTCTACGGGCGCCTCCTCACCGGGTGAGCGGGTTCGACGGAAACAGGATCGGAAGAAAGGACAGCTGATGAGAACAGTGCTCGCAGCGCTGGCGGTGACGATCGCTCTGATCGGGCAGACGCCGGCGGCCGCCGCCCAGCAGGCCGACACCCTCGCCGTGGTGAACGTCCACGTCATCACGATGGAGGATGAGTCGGTCATCGACGACGGTGTCGTCGTGGTGTCCGGCGATCGAATCGTCGATGTCGGACCGGCCGGTGAGGTGGTCGTTCCCGGTGACGCCGTCACCATCGACGGAGCGGGCGGCTACCTGATCCCCGGACTGGTCGACGCCCACAGCCATCTGCTCGACAACGAGGACGCCCTCACCCTCAGCCTGGCCAACGGCGTCACCACCATTCGCGATCCCAACGCCGACTACGTGGGTACCGGATCCACCATCCTCGGGTGGCGTGACGAGATCGCGGCGGGCCAACGTCTGGGTCCGACGATCTTCGCCGCCAAGAGCCTTGGTGCGCTTCCCCCGCAGTTCAGCGGCGTCTACGACAACATCGACGCCGTCACCGCACCGTGGCTGACCATCGACCCGGCCGCCCTGGAGCTGGCAGCGGACCCCGACAGCGCACGGGAACTGGTGAGGGCCGCTCACGAGCAGGGTTACGACATCATCAAGGTCAACTGGTTCCTGAACCGCGACACCTTCGATGCCATCGTGGCCGCTGCAGCCGAGGTCGGCATGCCGATTCTCGCTCACGTTCCCGCCGACGTCGGCGTCGAGCACAGCATTCGATCCGGGGTCGAGATCCAGCACAATCCGAATCTGCTGGCCGCCGTGGCCAAGGACTACGAGCGCCGTCCGGGTGCCAACTATCTCGACATCTTCGATCTGTCGGAGGCCGATGGACGACTGCCGGACCTGGTCACTCTTATGGCCGACGAAGGGGTGTCCTTCACGCCGACCATGTCAACCGACAAGGCGGCATTCGACATCTTCGCCAACCTGTCCGACCTGGCCAACGCCCCTATCTTCGAGCGACCGGAGTACGGCTACGTCAAACCGGCGACCCTTGCCGAGTGGAAGGACCCGGCAGCCGGGGAACTGGGCGTCGTGCTGCGTGATGCCGGTGCATCGAGCATCGAGGAGATCCTGCCACCGATCGAACAGCGGGAGGCCATGTGGTCCTTCTATCAACGACAGCTGCGGGCACTCGTCGACGCCGGCGTGCCCGTTCTCGTCGGCTCGGACTCCAGCGCCCTCGGCGTGGTCTGGGGTTTCGCGGAGCACGACGAACTCGAGCTGTTCGTCGACGCCGGGTTGTCGCCCTACGAGGCACTGTCGGCCGCCACTCGAATCCCGGCCGAGGTCATGGACCCGTCGGGCGATTGGGGCACCATCTCGGCCGGGAGGCGGGCCGACCTCGTGCTGCTGTCGGCCAATCCGCTCGACGACATCACGAACACCAGGCAGATCGAGGGAGTGATGGCCCGAGGCCGATGGTTCACAAAGGCCGATCTCCAGGGGGCGCTCGACGACATCGCCGCCCGCTACGAGGCACTGGCCGCCGGGGCCGTCACTCTGGAGCCGGTCTCGACCGAGCTGTTCTCCGGGCTGGCCCCGGCCGGCTGGAACCCGCTCGGCCCCGGCGCCCTGGCCCGCGGTAATCCCGACGTCGATCCGACCGTCTTCATCCAGATCGTGGCACCCGACACTCCGCCGGACGCCCTGGCCCTGCAGGTTGTCGAGCGGTACGGGGTGACGGATCTGGGCCCGCCCCGCGACACGTTCCAATCCGAGAGTCTGACGTGGTCCATCCGGCTGATCGAGCACGACGTCGGCATCCTAGGCGTGGCGTTGGCCGAGCAGGACGGCGTGTCCTACCTCGTCATGGTGGTGGCCCAACCCGACGAGGCCGACCTGCTGGCCAACACGCTCTTCTTCCCGGCCGTTTCGGCGCTCACGCCCACCTGACCCTCGTTCTGAGGTGTGGGTGCCATCCATTGGCTCCGTGGGTGACCTCGACCGGTTTTGATCCACCCGTCGATCCCGGAACGTCATGAACCACGTGCCTCCGCCTCGGAGCAGTTGCACCGCCACCGCCGTGGCGATCCCGACCGCTCGTTTGGTGCGGATTTCGAACGAGCACGACGGCGACTGTCCCACTCGAGGGAGTTGTGTAAGTGGGTGTGGTCCTGATTGATCCACGACCGGTGGTAGTGGATCTGAGAGGATCACTTTTGATGACTACCGATCAGAATGTTTCTGGTTCGAATGAGCTCGAACCGGTCCGGCCGACGGAGCTGGTGTTACCGCCGGATGCCGGGATGGCGTTGCTGGCTGATCGTCTGGTCGAACAGGCCCACACTGATGGGTCGCGTTGACCGGTGACGGTGGTTTGCTGACGGGTTTGATTCAGCAGGTCATGCACACCGCGTTGGAAGCCGAACTCACCGATCATCTCGGCTACGAACCCCACGCTGTTACCGGCCGCGCTTCGGGGAACTCCCGCAACGGCTCGTACCCGAAAACGGTTCGAACCGAGATCGGTGATGTCCGGTTGGATGTGCCTCGGGATCGTAATGGCACGTTCGAACCGGTCACAGTCCCGAAAGGGCAGCGCCGGCTTGCTGGGATGGACCAGGCGATCATCTCGCTCTACGCCAAAGGGCTCACGACCGGTGATATCGAATCCCACCTGGAGGAAGTGACGGGCCAGGTCGTGCCACGTTCGACGGTGTCACGGATCACCGGCGCCATCATCGAAGACCTCACCGCGTGGCAGTCCCGGGCGCTTGACCCGGTGTATCCGGTACTGCTGGTGGACGGGATCCGCATCAAGGTCCGTGACGGTACGGTCTCCAACAGGCTCGTGTACGTGGTGGTGGGTGTGAACATGGACGGCCAACGCGACATCCTCGGACTCTGGGTTGGGCCAACCGGCGGCGAGTCACCGAAGTTCTGGCTGTCGATGATGACCGAACTGAAGAACCGTGGCGTCGCCGACCTACTCGTGTTGTGTTGCGATGGGTTGAAAGGTCTCCCTGATTCGGCTCGAGCGATCTGGCCGTTTGTCGACGTCCAACTTTTGTGTCGTGCATCTGGTGCGTAACAGTCTGCGGTATGCGTCGAAACAGATGGGTGCCAGTTCGACCCTTGAGACGATCCAGGACAATGGAGGCGGTACCACGCTGGTAACACTGGCAGAGGTGACTCAGGGCCGATCTCGGTCACCAATGGTCAACGCGCATCCGCCGAAACCCCAGTAACCAAGCCGTTTCAGCACCTCAGAACCACCCGCACGCACCTTCTTGAAAACCGTTGAGCCCTCACGGGTTCCGGGGGTTCGAATCCCCCTCTCTCCGCTTAGAGACAAGAGAATGTTTCTAGTTCGAACCCGGATTCGTCCCTTGCGCTGGGTAGATCCGGATGTCCCAGACGATGATGTCGTCGTGGCGCTCGATGAGCTGGAGTGCAATTGGCAGCAGCGCAATGGCTGCGGTGAAGATTCGAGTACCGTCCCTTTGTACCGGTAGGACAGACCAAGCCGCTTCAGCTTCGACTGTCGTTCGGTGAAGAAGCTGGTACAGGTCGCCAACGTGTACGTCGTTCCCCAAGTCGGCACCCTGGCTCTGCCACCACCGGTCGACGTCGCCAAGAACGTGAGCTGCGATCAGGAGCACCCTGCTACGCTATCGGCCGCGATCCGGCGGATGTGGTAACCTGCGGAGCATGGAACCTCGTCGAGTGCCGGTGGCGGAATGGCGCAAGATGTCTGAAGCCGAGCAGCGAGCGGTCATAAGGTCCGGAATGATGGACCCGGAGGATCTCCCGGAGGACTTCAGGTCGTTGATCGACGAGATGCTCGCAGGGAGTCGACCTCTGCCATCGTCGGCGTAGATCTACTAGGACCAAGCCGGGTGTTTCCCATGCAGGCCCAATCCAGTGTTTCAGGGGTTCGAACTTAGTCGCATTAGGACCGCTGTTGTGATGTCGCATGACGTCGGAAACCTTTGAACCCTCGGGTTCAGGGGTCTGCGAACCTGTACGGCGAAGATCGGGACCTTCTGATGGATCACCGTTTCGGTACGTCGACTCGGCATTCGTCCAGTCAGGGATCGAGGTCGCCGGGTCCGGACCAGCTGCAAGGCCACACAACCGATCGAGAGCAACTCGGCTGTCTCGTCGATTGTGTCGGCCACCACCACGCGGGTGGTCATGGTTGGAGGCGGGCGAGGGCCCGTGGCAAAGGCCGAAAGGGCACGGTGGCGGCGGTGGTTTGGTCGACGGTGCCGGCCACGATCAGGTCGAGCTGGGGAGCGTGCCAGAGCCAGGAACCGGTGGAGCCAGTGTGGCCGATGAGGGTGGGAAGCCGCAGGCCGCCGGCGAGCGCTCTGTTGAGCCGGAAGCGCATGAGGCCCAGTCCGTATTCGATGGGCCAGCTGGGGGCGCGGATGGTGGCCAGGCTGCGGGGGAACCCGAAGCGGTTGAATCGGCGGTGCATGAGTTCGGCGGTGTCTGGTCGGGTGAAGAGGGTACCGGCGAAGAGGGCCCGCCCGAAGCGGAGGAGGTCGTCGGTGGTGCTGTAGAGGTCCCCGAATGACGACAAGGCCAAGGGTCGGTCATCGAGGGGCTTGTCGCCGAGCCATATGGTCGCTGGTTGGGGGGCAGGGTCGAGGGGTTGGTGTCCGGGTAGCCAGGTGCGGCGCAGATCGAGGGGCTCGAGGAGCAGGTCGTGGTAGAGCTCGGCGATGGGGCGGTTGGTGGTTTGTTGGGCGATCACGACGAGCAGCTGGTAGTTGGTGTCGCTGTAGCGGATCCTGGCCCGTGGCTGCTCCGGGTTGGAGGGGGAGAAGTGGGGATTGAGGTGGTCGCGGGCTCGAATGGCGGCCTGTTCGGGCGTCCATGCCTGGTCGCCGACGGTGACGATGTCGTCGATGAGGCTCGGGGCCCCGGTGGGTCGTTCCTCCAGGTAGTCGGGGAGGCCGCTGAGGTGGCCGAGCAGGTGGACGGTGGTCAGGCGGGTGGTGTGGTCGATGCCGTCGCGGACGTGGAGGCGGTGGCACAGGTTGTCGGGGAGATAGTTGGTGATGGGGGCGTGAAGGTCGAGGAGTCCTTGTTCGTTGAGGCGCAGGATGACCGCTGCGATGTGGAGCTTGGTGACGCTGGCCAGGAACCACGGGGTGTCCGCCCGCATGGGCTCGCCGTCGGCGTCTGCGGCACCGGTCGTCCCGGTCCACGACCAAGAACCATCGATCGACGTGGCACCCATGGCCACGTGGCGGACGTGTCGGCGGGCGAGGAGCCTGCTCATCAACGGTTCGAGCACGGCCGTGGCGGCGTCGGGGTC
>JAOUGG010000222.1 GCA_029857855.1 Acidimicrobiia bacterium
TCGGGTGTCGCCCAGCACCGACCGATCGGCTGGATACGGCGTGCCGACCCCCGTTGCGCTCATGACCCGGAAACGAAGCCTTCCGGCTCGATCTCCTCTGGATCGCCGACGGTGACCCAGCTGCCATCTTGATCCACCAGTGTGTAGCGGTAGGCGCTCACTGCGTCTGCGCTCAGGTAGAGCTCGCTACGGACATTGACGGTTCCATCGTCGACGATCGGTCCCAAACCGATGAGGAGGCTGTTGGGGCGAACAGGCAGCCCTGCGAGGTCCACCACGACGGCCTCGTCGAGGTGGTCGATGAACCGAATCTCATACTGCTCGATGAAGCTGTTGACGAGTTCGACCTGGACCTTGAGAGGGATGCCGGCGACGTCGAACGCCTCGATGAACACGACCGGCAGGTCTTCCGAACGGTCAAGATCGACGCCTGACCGGTCCACGACGTCGGCAACGACAGACCGGTAGACAGCTGCATCACGCGCCGTGTCGTCGACCTCGGTGCCGTTGACGCAGCCGATCAAGACACCGGCCAGAGCAAGGGCGTTGGCCAAACGTAATGTATGGATGCGCCATCGGAGGGCCATGGCTCCACGCTACTCCGTGCTGCGACCGGAGGGTGCCGACGAGGCCGACATCGGACCCGTTCGCGATCGAACCCTCACCGCGGCCACACCAATACCGTCGAGGCTCGGACAAGGTAGCGCCTACTGCGAGGTGGGCGGGGGTGGTGGTTGGCCGGCGGCCGAGTCGGGGGGACGGGGAGGCGCCGTCGAGGCCGACCGGCGGGTCACCGGTGGCGGCGGCATCGACGGCTCCGGCGCCAGGGGAGGTGGAAGCATGTGAGCCGGAATCGGATCGTCGGCCGACGGCGAGGGAAGCTCACCGTTCGACTGCCGTTTCGAATCCCGTACGATCAGGGCGAAGGCGCCGACGGCCAGCAACAGAAACGCGCCGGTGAACGCGACGAGCAGAGTCGTGGAGGCCCCCGAGCCGCCCGGTCGCGAGTCGGCATCCTGGAAGTTGGGGATCCCGTCGCCGTCGGCGTCGCCCACCCCTTCGATCACATCGCTCACCCCGTCGCCGTCGGAGTCGTCGTCGAGGTAGTCGGGCACGCCGATGCCGTCGGAGTCGTTCTCGCCCTCCACCGCGTCGGCGATGCCGTCGCCGTCGGAGTCGGTGTCGATGTAGTTGGCCAGGCCGTCGCCGTCGGGGTCGTCCTTGCCCTCGGTCAGGTTGGTGATCCCGTCGCCGTCGCAGTCGTTGTTGGTTCCGCTCGGTGGCTGGTCGTTCGGGTCCTCGAACGGATCGGGCACACAGGTGCTGGTCGGGTCGGGGTCGACCGAGACATCGTCGGCGTAGCCGTCGCGGTCGGCGTCGACGTCGTCGTTGGTGAACCTGCAGACCACAGCGGCTCCAGCCGGCAGCACCACCTGATCACCGGCTACCGTGGCCCCCTCGCAGGCCAGGTCGACGGCGTAGCCGGCCGGGCCCGATTGGCGAATCGTGTAGAGTCCGGCGGCCAGTTCCGT
Source organism: Acidimicrobiia bacterium (assembly GCA_029857855.1). Lineage (GTDB taxonomy): Bacteria > Actinomycetota > Acidimicrobiia > Acidimicrobiales > SZUA-35 > JAHELU01. The sequence continues at coordinate 1,533 of JAOUGG010000222.1, forward strand.
ATCGGTCAACTCGGCTGCATCACCGGGGGCCGACATGGAGCTGTCGTCCTCGCCGGTCACGCTCACGGTGAAGTCGGCGGCCGAAGCCGTTCCGGGAGTCGGCTCGTCGTTCACCATCACGCTGCGCACTGTCAGCGTTGTCAGCCCGTTGGTCGTGATCGTCAGGTCATCGATGACGAAGTCGGCCCCCGACCGCTCGCCCACGTTGTCGTAGAGCGACAGCACCACCTCGTCGGCGGGGGCCACGAAGGTGAACGATGTCTCGCGCCAGACGAGACTCTGAGCGTTGGGTAGATCACCGGTGCCGGAACCGGCGATCTGCTCGGATTCGTCGAAGATGTTGAAGCTCACGTTGGGTAGCCGACCGTTGCCATTGCGGTTGGCGTTGGCCAGCCAACCGCTGACGCAGTAGGTCTGCCCCGGCGTCAAACCCCCGATGGTGGCCCGGTAGATCTCCTGCGGCCGGTCGGCCACGTCGAGCACCATCATCCGGCCTTGGGTGTCGTCGAGGGTGTGATCCTCGGAGGTCGGGAACCACCAGTTGCCGTGACTCTCGGTCAGGTTGCTGGTGATCGTGTACTCTCCGTTTCCGATCCTCTTCTGATCGGGGCCGTTCCACCGCATCGGCGTCGAGCCCTGGGTGACACTGATGTCGACATCACCGGCCCCGGCGCCGAAGTCCTCGACCCACACCACACTGGAACAGCCCCCGTCGACCGCGTCGTCTTGGGCCGCAGCCGACCTGATCGGCGGCACGGCCAGCATCGCAGCAGCACCGAGGCAAGCCACCGTCACACGACCAACCCACCTCCCGATGCGCGCCGACGATTGAGCCGCTCGATGGTCCACCGGCAGCGGCCCTGCACGGCTCCCCGTCGAGGCCGCTTCTGATCGACGACCCCCTGCATCCACCTCCGAAAGGGTACCCGACGGTTACCGAATCGATCCCAACTCGTGAGGGAACGCCGACGCCGGGCGCTTCACCCGGCGACACAATCGACTACGCACGCTGGGCTGGCGCCGGCGTTGCCGCCCCACGCTCGAAACTGACGGGTAGCCCCACCGGCTCAACCTCTCCGGTCGGCCAGCTCGGCCAGGAGAACACCTTCGTCGAGTCTTGACCCCGGCACAGACCAGGATGATAGTTCGGGAAACGGAAGCGACGGCCACCGGCGCACAATGGAGAAGCGATGCAACTCATCTCAACCCGACTTGGCCACCTGAATGTCGATGTCGATGGTTCCGGGCCCCCAGCGGTGCTGTGGCACAGCCTGTTCGTCGACTCCACGAGCTGGGACCGCTTACGCCGGCAGCTGGCCACACATCGAACCCTGATCATGGTCGACGGCCCCGGCCACGGCCGTAGCGGGCCACCTACGGGCCCGTTCGACGTGGCCGACTGCGCCGCTGCGGCCGATGAGATCGTCGAATCACTGGCAATGCCTCGACCGATCGACTGGCTCGGGAACGCCTGGGGCGGCCATGTCGGAGTCCATTTCGCAGCCGCCTACCCGCAGGCCTGCCGCAGCTTGATCACCATCGCGTCGCCAATTCGCGGCCTTTCGCCAAAGGAGCGAAGGCCCATTCTCCTCGTCTACTACCTGCACCGCCTGGCCGGACCACGATTGCTGGCCTCTCCACTGACAGATGAGCTGTTGGGCAAGAAACTCCGTCGGTCTGACCCAGAAGCCGCCGGTGCCGTGAAGGCTGCGTTCACCGGAGCCGCCCGTTCCGGCATGAGCGAGGCCATCCGATCGATCAGCCTCAACCGTGCCGACGCCACCGACCACCTCACGGCAATCAAGGCCCCGACGCTCATGGTGGCCGGAGCACACCAAAAGATGTGCAGCGCCGCCGAGACCGCCTCCTGGGCAGCCCAGATACCACAGGGGCGTTCACGAACAGTCGACGGATCCGGCCCCCTGGCACCTCTTTTCGACATTCAAACCGCCGGCCTCATCACCGATTTCTGGTCGGAGAGTTCACATCGCTAGTGGTGGCGGGGTCCATGAAACCTCAGTCTCGCGACGCGCGGGATTCAGCTCGAGTACGTTGCGACCGGAACCCCGCTGCGCCGCCGGTGGCTGTTGACCGGCGGTGAACGTCGCCCTATTCCTCGTTCACGACTCCGCTGGACAGGAGCAGTTCCGCCGACATGTCGCTGCGGCACGGATCGCAGATGCCGTGCGAGATGGGAGGCATTGATGGTTCCTCGAGCAGGCGTTCGGCGTTGACAAGCTCCTCGATATCCAGCCACCAAGAGCCCGATTTGCCTCGCCCACACCAACTGCAGACCAGGATGGGTTCCGCATCGAGGTCTCGTTGCGATCGACTGTCGAGCAGGGCGACAGGCTCACGAGACTCCTCGAAAACGAGGGCACACCGGAATCGCACCCGGGCGTCGGCTTCCGGCGTCACGGTCATCTCGAACCAACGCCGAGCGTGGGCGGCATCGCAGCGGAGCGGAACCCGAACCTGCATGCGGGTGGCCCGAACCCGGTCGACGAGGAGCTGCCACAGTTCCCGGACTTCGTCTCGATCGAAGTAGGTCCACAGGGTACGGTCCGACACCGAAACCGCCAGCCCGGGTGCCCCGTTGTCACGTGCGAACTCGGACCAATCCCGCCCGACGCCGATCAGGACATCGTTGCCGTCGATGCAATACTCGACAACGGTTCCGGTCGTGCTTTCACGACTCGGCGGCTCCTTTGGCGCTGTGGGGTGCTTGGCCCCATCGGTAGCGATCGATGCCACGATGTCATCCCAAAGATCAGGGGGCGGATCGACCAGATCGAAATCCGATTTGTCGATCTCGGACAGGATGCGACCGATGCGGTCCACGACGGTGGGATCGATGCCTGCAGCGTCCTGGTTGCGCTCCATGGCTCCAGTCTAGAACAGCTCGCTGATTCCTGAGACCTCGCCGCCGAGGACTTCACGGACGAGGGCGGCTCCGAGCCAGGCCACATATTCGTCGGACGACCAGCCTGCGGCCCGAACCAACTGCTGGTGAACCGCCGGGCTGTTGTAGAGCCAGACGAGATCGGTTGCCCGTTCCTCGCTGAGTCCGGTGGCGAGGTCTGAAACGGCGGTGACGGATCGGACCACGCTGGCCGCACCGTGGCGGCGGCGGCGTTGCGTTTCGGCATCGAGGTCGGTCAGCCGGGCGTCGGTCAGGGCTGCGTTCGTCACGACCATGAACATGTCGCTCGCCCGATCCATGATCTGGCCGACCGCCGCGGCGTACGCCCGCAATCGCCGCGCCGCAGTCTCCGCCGACCAGACTTCGCTCATCCAGTCCCGCTCATTGACCGCGGTCGACTCGTCGTCGCCAGAGATCGCCACGTCGAGGGCCTCGGACAGAATGGTCGGCTTGTTTTCGAGCGTCGCGTAGATCGTCTGCACCGCGACGCCCGCCTCGTCGGCGATCGACTGCAGCGTCGTGGCGCCATAGCCCTGGGCGGTGAACAGCGAGATTGCGGCATCGAGGATTGCCCTTCGAGTTTGTCGGGCCCGGGCGAGTCGCCCGCTCGCGTCGTAGTTGCGGCCGGCCGGGTTGACGTTCGCTGGCATTCTGCTAGAGTAGCACTCTATCCAATAGATGACCACTCTAATGAATTGAGGAGATCCGATGACGACAACGAATCCCGAAACCGCAGCGAGTGCACACCATCCGGCCGAGGGCCGATGGTTCCTCGACACCTGGATGAAGGTGCTGTGTGACGGATCGTCGACCGATGGCGCGATGTCGGTCATCGACTGGCGGGGCGGAGCCGGGTTCTCGCCGCCGCTCCACGTCCACCACGACGAGGACACGGCAATGCTCGTACTCGACGGCGTGCTGACCGTGCGGGTCGGGGATACCGAGCAGCTGTGCGGCCCCGGTGAGTTGGCATGGCTGCCTCGCAACGTGCCCCACACATTCCGTGTCGACAGCGGGACGGCGCGCTACGTGGAAATGATCACGCCGGCCGGCTTCGAAGCCTTCCACACCGAAGGCAGTCGCGAGGTCACCGGCGAAGCCTTCCTGCCCGCACCGACGCCTGTCGACGTACCGGCCCTGGTGGCCCACGCTGCAGAGCACAATTGTGACATCATCGGTCCCCCGATGGGGCCGGGCTGATCCGGTAGCGCCGGGCGCATCG
>JAOUGG010000223.1 GCA_029857855.1 Acidimicrobiia bacterium
CGCGATCCGGCGACGTTGCCCGAGCGCGGAGAACCGAGCGACCAGCCGTTCCAGGACAGCGGCGGCGGGTCCTCCCAGCTCGGCGGTGAGTTGAACCGTGCAGCCGCTGGGTGTCGCAACGACCAAGTTGTCGTAGTCCAGTCGCCAGGGTCCGACGGTGGAGTGCCAGCGATAGCCGCCAGTGGGACGGACCTCGTCGACGACCATGGTGGTTGCGGTCGGGGTAAAGAAGGCCCGGGATTCGCCCACCCATCCGGACTCGACCCGATTCCGGTCAGACGAGACGGAGGCCACGTGGGGGGACCACAGGCTCCAGGCGTCGACGTCGACCAGCAGCTCGTGCACGGTGGCCGCCGTTGCCATGCTTGTGGATTCTTCTGTGCGTATCACGAGGCAAGCTCAACCGAAGCGAACCCGGACGCCTGGAGACCCTGCCCGTCGGCCCCGGCGTGGCGGTCGATGGTGTCGAGCGCCTCAAGCCACCACGAGTTGGGGACGATCGAGCGGCCGGGGATGGAAGCGAGGGTATGGTCGATCAGCTCCAGATCCCGATCGGCCGATGCCAGCGAACGGAGATCGAGCAGCGAGTCGACTACTCGGCTGGTGGAGACGAACTCGCCGTCGACGAGGGATCTGGCCTCGGCGGTACCGGTGTGAATTCGGATCAGGTGCAGTCATTGGCGTCTCCGTAGAGGCTGTGTTTGAAACCTTGGGCTTCGTATTTCTCTACGTGTTCGCCATCCGGCAGGATGCAGACGGCTCAGCCGGCTCGATCGGTCGTCGCGGGAGCGGTGGCTGGTTGGCTGTGGTAGTGTAACCGGTTGCGTCCAAGAGGTCGCATGTCGTAGGAGTCTGGCGAACGCCGCAGAGCCGGAGGTCCGAAGTTGACCATGAGTAGTAGACGAGTGCCCGAGGGTTGGTATCACGCTCACGGTGATCCACCCGGCACCAGCCGCTTCTGGAGTGGTGAGGAGTGGGTCGGCGACCCCGTTTCGGACGGCCCGGACGGCCCGGACGGCCCGGACGGCCCGGAATCGACGTCTCGCGGGGGTGCGTCCCCGGCCGCTTCCGACCACGCCGTAGGCGACCGGGAACAGCGGAGCGCCGGTTCGACGAACGCCGGCGAGCGTCCCGGTTCGACGAGCGATGACCCGTTCCCCGGCTGGGCCGTGGCCTCGGTGCCGGTCCCACCGGCGATCAAACCCAAGTCCGTTGACGCCACAACGGACCCCGGCATGGTCGCCGCCGAAGCCGTCAAGGCGATGCAACCGGCTGAGGCTTTCCTACCCCGGCCGGCCGCGGCGAAGCACACGGCACGGGGGGAAACCGGTGGGCGTCGACGCGGGCTGACGATCGGCTTGGCCGTGCTGGCACTGCTCGTGGCGGCTGCCGGACTCGGCTGGATGATCGCCTGGTTCGCCAACTCGCCGGCTGCGACCGAGGCCGGGACGGCGTCGGTGACCGAAAGCTCCGCCGTTGACAGCTTTGCCGCAACCGATGCCGGCGGCGAGCCGGCGGAAGCCCCTGAGGGCGTGGACAGTGGTGGCGACGTCGGCCCGGCGAGTCCGACAGCCGACCCGGCCGACTCGGGCGACACCGCCGACGCGGGCGAGACCAGCGAATTCGTCGTGCCGGCGACGCCCGACAACCCGTCGGGCGCCGCCCAGTACACGGTGATGGCCGACAACAAGGCCTACATGCGGGGCTGGTACCCGACCACCGAGTTGGCTCAGGGCGCGATGGCCGATGCCGCCGTGATCATGGGTGGGCCCGAGAACGTGGTCGATGAGACACAGATCGACCCCCGGGCCGAGATTCAACCCGACACCTACGCCGTCTACTTCGAGGACTACATCCTCTTCGAAAGCGACAGCGCCGAGGTCGCCCCCGACTTCTATGAGTTTCTCGGCTACCCGCTGTTCTTCATGACGAACAACGCCGATGCCACCGTCACGGTCGTGGCCTACACCGACGCCCAGGGACCATCGGATTACAACCTGGAGCTGGCCACCCGCCGAGCGGAAGCGGTGCGTGACTTCTGGCTGGCCAACGGCGGCAATGCCGAGCAGATCATCCTCGATCCCCGTGGCGAGGAGGGTGCCGATGCGGACGCCGACGACGAGCAGGCCCAACTCGATCGCCGCGTCGAACTCGTGGTCAGCGGCTTCCTGCCGGGCTGACCCGGACCTTGGGCGATGAGATCAACCCGACCGAGAAAAGGGATCATGTCGGTGGAGCGGTCGTTGTCACCCGCCTTGCCGATCTCGATTTCTCGGCGGGCACCTGAGCGCCGACGACGTGGCCGACGAACGGAATCTCGAACAACCCGTCCGGCTTTGTGTACCGGGCCAGCGCCTCGCCCACCTCGGTCCGGATTCGGGCGTAGGTCTGCTCGTCGATCCGGTCGATGAGCGGGGTGCTCTCCACCTCGGTGGCGACCATGGCGTCGGAGGAGTCGAAGGTGGCCGTGCCGGTTCGGGTCCTGCGGTCGATCGGACCGAGGCCGGCTTGCTCCAGGCCGGCGACCAGCTCGTCGGCGTCGCCACAGTTCCAGTAGCTGCCCAGGAGGGCGCGGGCCTCAGGCCCGGAATGGCGGGCCGCGATGTCGACGAAGGGGCGGTAGGCCGGCTGGGCGTCGAGCGAGGCGGGGACGGCGAGCGCGATCCACCCGCCCGGGCGGGTCACACGGATCATCTCCGCCAACGCCCGGTCACGGTCGGGGAAGAACATCATCGCCATCTGACAGGTGACCGCATCGAAGGTGTCGTCGTCGAACGGGAGGTCGGCGACATCACCCTCGCGCCAGTCGAGATCGGGGGCGACCCGCCGGGCCACGGTGAGCATGGCCTCGTTGAGGTCGACGCCGATGACGGAGCCGTCGTTGCCGATCCTCTCGACGGCGGTCCGGGCCACGATGCCGGTTCCGCAGGCGACATCGAGCAACGAGGTGCCGGGGCCGACGCGGGCGGCGTCGAGAACGTGGGGTGCCCACTCGCGGAACAGGCGGGGGACGAAGGTGGCCTCGTAGGACTCGGCCACGGACAACGGGATCTGGAACGCTTCTGAGGTGCTCATGGTTCGAGTCTGAGCCACCGGCGGGATGACCGTCATCCCCCGAATCGGCCATTGCCGCCCGGACAGCCCACGGCGCCACCGTGCGGGATGGCCGGATTTGACCACGACCGGCCGTGGTCAGTCGATCAGCCCTCGCCCGTAGGCGACCGCGGTGGCCGCCGCCCGTGACGACGCCCCGAGTTTGGTGCGGATGTTGCTGACGTGGCGGGCGACCGTGTGCGGGCTGAGGGTCAGCCGCTCGGCGATGTCGCGGTTGGTGCACCCCGCCGCCACCAGTCGCAGCACCTCGATCTCCCGCTCGGTCAATGGTGTCGTCTCGTGCTCGGGCGGGCGCGCCGCCACGGCGAGGTGGTCGATGGTGCCGGGGCCCTCCGAACGAACACCGGCCGTCGACGAGGGGTCCGTCTCGACTCCGGCCAGAACCTCTCTCACCCGAGCCACATCCGGTTCGGCGCCCAGGCGTTCGAAGTCAGTTAGGGCCGAGGTCAGTTCGAGCCTGGCGGTCTCGGCGTCGCCCAACCGCTGGGCGGCCAGGCCGGCGAGCTCCTGCTGGCGAGCGCGCTCGTAGGGCACCTTGAGCTCGCGCAGCCGGTCGGCCGCCTCCCGGCACGACCCGAGGGCCCCCCGGGCGTCACCCGCAACCAGCAGCACCCGCCCTCGGGAGCCGGCCGCCAACGCCCCGATCAGGCGGCTCCCGGTGGACCGGCTCAGGTCCTCGAGCTCGGCAACCGCCTCCCGTGACAGATCCAACAGCTCCTCGTCCTGGTCGGCCTCGCCCGCCCCAGCCTGCGCCGGCGAAACAGCGACGGCCGCTTCGACCATGGCCGCGAGCAACTGGGCCCGGGGTAGCGGCGCCGACGGTCCCGGTGCGAGCGCCGACCGGAGCGCCGACACGGCATCGGCCGTGCGACCCTGGCCCAGGCGCAACAGGGCCAGTCCGGGCTGAGGGAGAAACCCCAGTTCGTGGGCCCGGGTGAAGGCCTCGACCGCCTCGGACCAGGCGCCGGTCAGCCGGCACAACTCCCCGACCAGATAGAAGGCGTTGGCCGCGTAGCGGGCATCGTGGCTGGTCAGCTCCCCGCACGCTCGGCGGGCTTCGACCTCGGCCGCCTGCCACTCACCCCGCAGGCAGGCCAGTTCCACCGAGTAGACCCGGCACAGGCCGGGCCACAGCAGGCCCTCCCGGAGGGTGTCGCACCACTTCATGGCCGCCGAACTCCATTCGGCCGCTCGGCGTAGGTCGCACCGGCCGTAGCAGGTGGCGATCACGTTGCAGAAAACCCAACCGGTGAACAGCGGTTCGAGCTCCTGATTGATGACGGCCACCATGGCCTCGTCGAGCAGCCCGAACCCAACCTGCTCCCGGCCGAGGTCGAGCTGGGCACATCCTTCCGCCACCATCGCCATCGCCGACAGATCGGCGTCGCCGCGGGCCGTTGCCACGCGGCGGGCGGTCCCGGCCCGGGAGAGGGCGGTGTCGGGATCGCCGCGGTGCAGGGCGATGTCGGCTTCGGCCACACCCAGCCAGCCGGCCGACAGCGAATCATCGCCTCCGGATTCGACGTGACGTCGGCACCGCTCCAGCCAGCCGTTGGCCACCACCGCTTCCCCCACCAGGTAATGCTCATAGAACAGCCGCCAGGTGCAGCGGGCCGCAGACTCGTCGTCACCGGCGGCGACGAAGGTCCGGTATGCGGCCCGCCGTGCGTCGTTCGACTCGTCGATCCGGTCGGTCCAGAACCGGGCGTCGGCCAGCAGTTCGAGTTCCTCGCCGCTCAGCTCATCGAAACGGGCCTCCAGCTCCCGGCCCGTGTGCTCCCACGTGGTGTGAGGCTCGGGTCGTCGACGGATTCCCACCATGGTCTCAATCCTACGACGCCGCGTCGTCGGCCCGTAGCCGGTGGTCGGATTGGTCGGGGGCATCGTCGTCGAACGTGCCTCTGCCGGGTTCGACTACAACTTCTCGCCCGGTAGCTTGCTCGCCTGCTCGATCCACGACACGAGCTGGTCCTCGTCGACCTCGTCGTCCTCGTGGATGTCGAGATAGCGGACCTCGGGATGTTTGGAGCTTTGCGGCGGTTCCGGGTCGAGCGAGGTGCCCCGAAAGAACGTCAGCTTCAGGTATTTCGTGAAGCAGCGGAACGACACGAACCAGCCATTGCCCTCCATCCCGTACAGCGGCTGATTCCACTTCACCGCCTTGTGCACGTCGGGCACCGTTCGCACGATGAGTTCGTCGAGGTACGCCCCGAGTTCGCTCTTCCACTCGGGCATGGCGGCGATGTAGGCCTGAACCGGGCCGTCGCCATCGCCCTTGGGGATCTGCGGGTTGCCGCCCGACAGTAGCTTCGGCTTGGCGTCGGCCATCAGTTCCCTGCGGCCGAGCGCTTCGCCAGCAGCTCTTCGAGTTTGTCGAGCTGCTGTTTGTAACCCCACTTCATGCCGAATGCCGCCATCTTCGCCTTGGGGCCGATCTTGTGGATCGTCACGTTCAGCGTGACCGTCGTTCGGCCCCCCGAGTCACCGGATGCGAAGGTCAGCTCGTTGACGTGTTCGATGGTGGTTCCGTCCTCCTCGCCTTCGGTCCATGAGCGG
>JAOUGG010000224.1 GCA_029857855.1 Acidimicrobiia bacterium
CACTCGTTGCACAGTTCCGACCACACCAGATACTGCTGGCGCCCCTCCTGACCTTCCAGACTCGGAATGGAGAAGAAGGCATCGTTGGGGCAGACGGTGATGCAGAAATTGCAGGCGACGCACCCGAACATCTGCAGTTCGTTGTCGACCTCGCGTGGCAGCTTGGCGTTGCCCTCACGGGTGTAGGGCTCGATGCCGTCGCCTCGGATGGACGCCACGTGTCGGTCGACGGTGGCCCGGTATCCGGCGGCGACCGCCTCCTGCTGGCGAGCCGCTCGCCAATCGGCGAGGTTGGTCGCTCCCGACTCGGCGATCGTGGTCGTGAGCGCCTTCAGCATCGGGGCGAGGCGACCGTAGCCGCCGGGTTTGAGGAGGTCGGAGCAGATGGTGGCCGGGTTGACCCCCGTGGCCAGCGTGTCGGCCAGATTGTCCTTGCCGACACCGGCCGAGAAGCTGACCATGACGTCGCCGTCGTGGCCGGGTATGGCGAGCACGCCGGGCAGCGCATCGGCCAACCTCGCCAGCAGGGTCGACGCCAGCACATGAAGGGGTGGGCCCGACAGGTACATGGTGTCTTCCGGCATCCACTGTTTGATGTTGTTGACGACGAGGGTGTTGGTCAGCTTGATACCGAACCGGTGACCTCGGTCCTTTGCGTAGTTGTTGAGCTCGTCGATCAGTTCGATCCCCCGATCGAACTGCAGGTCCTCGGCAAAGGCCGATTCCTTCACTGCGACGTCGTGGTAGCCGAGCTCGTCGTTGACGATCGACCGGACGTTCTCGTAGCCCAGCAACGTCGGATTCAGTTTGACGATCACGTCCAGGTCGTGTTCATCGATGAGATGCTTGGTGATCTGTTCGATCTCGTGGGGTGGGCAGCCGTGGAACGTCGACAGGGTGAGGGTGTCGGACAGTGCCGTGGTGAAGTCGAGATCCCGATACTCTGCGAAGGGCTCCGGAATCTCGCCTCGGAGGCGATCGACCTCGGCCTCGGCGCGACGCATACCGACGATGAATTCGGCCACCCGCGGATCGGAGATGCCGGCGAGGTCGTACCCGACGGACATGTCGAAGACGTGGGGCCCCGGGGTTCCATCGGCCCCTGCCACATGTTCGAGGAGCGGGTCCCAGCGCGACAGGATGTCGAGCAGCATCGATGCCTTCACGTATTCGGTGAGGCTCTGGCCGAGGGTCAGCTCCTGGCTCCATTCGATGTTGTAGCCGATCGTCTGCATGTCGATGCAGGGGCGGGCGATCTCCAGCTCATCGAGGATCTGAACGGTCTTCAGCTCGAACAGCCGCGACCCGCCCAACCAGGCAAGCACGATGTTCTGCGCCAATTGGGAGTGAGGGCCGGCGGCCGGGCCGATCGGCGAAGCGGCCCGGCGGCCAACGAAGCTGAATCCGAGGTCGATCTCCGGGTCGGGACGCCAGAATCGACCGGTCGGCAGGTCGAAGATGCGATTGCGGCTGTCGAACTCGTGGGCCACTCGGCCGAGGAGCAGCCCGAGGCTCATCGGGGTGAGCGGGGCGGTGTCGCCGATGTGGTCATGACCAGGGTGATTCGTGTGGAGGGCGCGCTGGGTCACGACGTCAACGTAGCTGTCCGTTAACATTCTGTAAAGCAGAGTTCGGTGGCCCTGGGGCTCCTGTGCAATGACTGTTCCGGCCCACACTGGCGCCGTGCCAAACACCGGATCGCCGAGCGACGGCCGTATCCGATCGGCGTCGGAACAGGCTGACTCGGTCCCGGCAAAGAAGTCGACAGATCACCACCGGCGGCGGTCAGACCACGGCCCGCTTCGGAGTCGCCCCCAAGCAGGGTTCGCACGCCGCGAAGACGACGGTCGAGCACCCCGTGGTCGGATTCAAGAAGGTCCGGTCCTCGAACGGGCAGGCCGAGTTGCGGCCGGTGATTCGAACCCTTGCCGTGATCGGCGATGAAACTTTCGAGATTGACATCACGTTGGCCTCAAGGGACGCCATGGGATTCCGTATGCTGTTGGGTAGAAGAGAGGTGCGTAATCGATTCGTGATCGATCCGGGGCGCTCTTTTCTGCAGCCGGCATCCTCCGACGTCGCTCTGCCGACCGACCAGTGAAGGGGGTGAACGACCCGCCATGAAACTTGCCGTACTTTCGCGCCAACCAAGGTCCTACAGCACCCGCCGTCTCATCGCGGCCGCCCACGAGCGGGGCCACGACGTCGAGATCCTCCACACGCTGCGCCTCGCCCTCGATCTCTCGGGAGACCATCACGACCTTCTCTACCGCGGTGAACAAGTGGCCGACTACGACGCCATCCTGCCGCGGATCGGCGCCTCGATCACCTTCTACGGGATGGCCGTGGTCCGGCAGTTCGAGCAGATGGACGTCTACACCCCGACCACGGCCGACGCGATCGCCAACTCCCGCGACAAGCTGCGTTCGATTCAGTTGCTGGCCCGCAACTCGATCCCGATTCCCGACACCACATTCGTCCGCGACCGGGGCGACGTGCGGCCGGCGATCGAACGTGTCGGGGGAGCGCCGGTCGTCATCAAACTGCTCGAGGGAACGCAAGGCATCGGTGTGATCCTGGCTCCTGAGGCCAATGTGGCCGAGACGGTGATCGAGACACTCCAGTGGACCAAGCAGAACGTCCTCATCCAGCGTTTCGTCTCGGAGAGCCGGGGCCGCGACATCCGGGCGCTGGTGGTCGGCGACCAGGTGATCGCCGCCATGCGCCGTATCGGTCGGGGTGACGAGTTTCGGTCGAACGTCCACCGCGGCGGGCGAACCGAGCCGGTCCAACTCGATGATCGTTCGAAGAAGATCGCCGTTCGAGCCGCCCACACCATGGGGCTGCGGGTGGCCGGAGTCGACATGTTGGAGGGAGCAAAGGGCCCGCTGGTGATGGAGGTGAATTCGTCGCCCGGCCTCGAAGGCATCGAGGGCGCTACGGATCTCGACGTCGCCGGAGCCATCATCGACTACATCGCCAGCCAGGTCACGTTCCCGGATCTCGATGTCCGCCAGCGTCTGGCCAACACCCCCGGCTACGGCGTGGCCGAACTCTGCGTGGGGCCAGGGGCCGAGCTGATCGATCAGACGATCCGGGTCGGTCTTCGTGATCGCGACATCTCGGTTCTGACACTCGTCCGTGGCGATCACGTGGTGCCGAATCCGCGAGAGGATCGTGTGCTCGAGGTCGAGGACCGCCTGCTGTGTTTCGGCAAGTTGTCGGAGATGCGCTCGCTGATCCCGGCCCGCCGCCGTCGACGGGCGCGGCCGAAACCACAGCCGCTTCCCTCCGATCCCTTCGCCGACATCGTGGCCGAGATGCCCGAAATGGTGGTCGGTGGGCGCTGAGGTCCCGGCGCGGCTCTGCCTCGGTGCCTCGCCTCCGGCGAGCCCTCGAGTTTCGGCTCGATGCCGCGACTCCGCACTCTCGGGTTGGATGGTGGTTTCGTGATGGTGCCGGTTTCCGAGGCCGTTTGGGGATCCCATGCCTAGGAGGAAACGTCCGCCCTTCGTCATCGCCGGTCAAGAGATCCAGCCGGGGAAACGGGTGCCGCTCGAGTTGCCCTACGCCCAGCTGGTTTCGGGATCGTCGGTCGCCGCCCCGCTGGTCGTGATGCACGGCCGCCAGGATGGGCCGACGGTCTGGGTCAGCTCCACGATCCACGGCGACGAGATCAACGGCATCGAGATCATCCGGGAGCTCCTCACCCATCTCAACATTCGTCAGATCTCCGGAACCTTGATTGCCGCCCCGATCGTGAACGTCCACGGATTCATCGCCGGTGACCGCAACCTGCCCGACGGACGTGATCTCAACCGATCGTTCCCCGGGTCGGCCCGTGGTTCCATGGCATCGCGGATTGCCGACATCTTCATCAAGGAGGTCGTCAGCCGCTGCGACTGCGGCATCGACCTCCACACCGGCTCGAGCAATCGGGTGAACTGGCCCCAGATCCGAGCCGGCCTGGATGACGAGCCTACGCTGGAGCTGGCGAAGGTCTTCGGCGCTCCGATCGTCATCAACGCGGAGATCCGCAACGGCTCGCTCCGGCAGGTGGCATCGGAAAACGGAGCGATCGCCCTGCTCTTCGAGGGCGGGGAGGCCAATCGGTTCGACCAGGAGTCGATCGACGTCGGCGTCGCCGGCATCCGACGCTCGCTCGCCCACATCGGGATGACGCCGCCGGTCGAACTGCCGGCCACAACGCCATTGATTGCTCAGACGTCGAAGTGGACCCGGTCGTCACGGAGCGGCATTCTTCACCTCGACGTCGATCTCGGCGACCGAGTGCAGCGGGGCGACTACGTCGCCGCGCTGCACGATCCGTTCGGAAAGCGGTTGAGCCGGATCAAAGCCCGTTCCAGTGGCGTGGTCATCGGTCGGACCCACTCGGCGCTGGTCAACCAGGGCGAAGCTATCGTCCACATCGCCGAACTCGACGACTGACGTGGTCGGGGATTGCCCCGTTCGACTTCAGGCCGTGACCGGGGTGTTGTCGAGCAGGAAGTCCTCGACCTTGGCCACGGCCACCTTGCGGGCCGGCTCCTCTTTCCAGGTCTCGATCACTGCTGAGTTCGATGCGGCCGCGGCCAGAGCCCGTGACGCCGAGGTGGGATGGTACAGATCGTCGCCGACCAGCACGAGGATCGGTGTGTCGACTGCAGCGAAAGCCTCGGGTCCAACGGAGAAGAACTGCTTGTCGCCACCGTACATGTTCTGACCGAAGGCGTCCCAGGCGTCGTCTTTCACATCGGGTCGTTTTGGTTTGAGTTCGTCGGCCCACGACTCGTACATCTCGAAGAAGGCGTCGCGGTTGTCCTCTAGACCGATCGTCTGGAACACAACGGCCGAGGCGATGCGCTCGGGCGCGGCGGCGAGCAGCCCTCCGATGTAGGACCCGCCGATGCACATGCCGGCCACATGGAACCGGCCGATCCCGAGGTGGTTCATCAGGGCCAGCTGATCCGCGGTGTAGGTGTGCCACCCGTCGCCTGCAGTGATGGGTCCGGTCGATCGACCGGCGTTGCGCTGGTCCATGGCGATGACCCGGTGATTCTGCGACAGCTGGCGGATCGGGTTCCACGGCGCGTTCTGCCACGCCGAGAGGGTCGATCGCATGCCGCCGGGGGCGATCAGGAGTACAGGGAAACCCTCGCCCTCCTCCTCGTAGTAGAGGCTCACGATTCCCGTGTCGGTGGCGCGCTCGTAGCTCGGCATAATCCAGATTGTAGTGATCCCGACCGGCTCGGGCGCGCCCTCACCATTTCCATTGCGACGCTGGCCAATCAGGCCGTCAACCGATAGTCTCTGGCGAACTGCTCGTTCGAGCGGGGAACGAAGGCCGGTTCGCGACGACCGGTCGGTCGACCAGTCGGCCCGACGTTTTCGGTAGGTGAGAATGACCGACGCGGCACAGACCCGCAGGCGACGCGGGGGCCGACGCCGAGACAGCCGGACAGACGGCGACAACGGTCACGGGCCTGCTCCGGTCGAGCAGCCGCCCGCCGCTCAACCTCGACGGTCGATGGCTCCCGCCGAGTTGCTGTCGGCCGACCAGATCGAGGCGGTCCATCAGGCCTCGATGACCGTGCTGCGCGACACCGGCATGGACGTGCTCAACGCCGAGGCTCGGCGGCTGCTGGCCGACGCCGGAGCGACCGTGGACG
>JAOUGG010000225.1 GCA_029857855.1 Acidimicrobiia bacterium
CCTTCTTCGCCGACGTCTTCGACCGCTTCGGTGACGCGCTGGCCGCCGCCGGGGCCAATCCGAACGACGGCTGGGGCGACGTTCTGGCCGCGCTCGACAACCTCGACGCCGACACCCGGGCCAAGATCGAGGCGGCGATCGCGGACGCCTACGCCAACGGACCCGACCTGGCGATGGTCAATTCCGCCAAGGGCATCACCAACCTCCACGTGCCATCCGACATCATCATCGACGCCTCGATGCCGGCCATGATCCGAACCTCGGGCCGGATGTGGAACGCGGAGGGCGAGCAGCAGGACGCCAAGGCCGTCATTCCCGACTCGAGCTATGCCGGGCTCTATCAGGCCACGATCGACTTCTGCAAGGCCAACGGGGCCTTCGATCCCACCACCATGGGTACCGTCCCCAATGTCGGCTTGATGGCCAAGAAAGCCGAGGAGTACGGCTCGCACGACAAGACATTCGAGATCCGCGCCGCCGGTACCGTCCGGGCCGTGAATCAGGCCGGTGAGACGGTGCTGTCGCATGAGGTCGAGGCCGGCGACATCTGGCGGATGTGCACGGTCAAGGACTCGGCGATCGCCGACTGGGTGAAGCTGGCCGTGAGTCGAGCCCGGGCCACGGACACCCCGGTCGTGTTCTGGCTCGACGCCGACCGGGCCCATGACGCCCAACTGATCACCAAGGTCGAGGCGTACCTTCCCGAGCACGGCACCGATGGGCTGGAGATCAAGATCCTCGATCCGGTGGCCGCCACCAACTACACCCTGGAGCGGGTGGCCAAGGGCCAGGACACGATTTCGGCCACCGGCAACGTGCTGCGCGACTACCTGACCGACCTGTTCCCGATTCTCGAGCTGGGTACCAGCGCCAAGATGCTGTCGGTCGTGCCGTTGATGAACGGTGGCGGTCTGTTCGAGACCGGCGCCGGCGGTTCGGCACCGAAGCACGTGCAGCAGTTCGAGGCCGAAAATCATCTTCGCTGGGATTCCCTCGGCGAGTTCCTGGCGCTGGCCGTTTCGTTCGAGCATCTGGCGGGCCACGCCGACAACCCGGCTGCGCAGATCCTGGCCGACACCCTCGACGACGCCACCGGACGGGTGCTGGAGGAAGGGCGTTCGCCGTCGCGAAAGGTGAACGAGCTCGACAACCGGGGCAGCCACTTCTACGTCGCCCTGTACTGGGCCGAGGCCCTCGCCGCCCAGACCGCCGATCCGGCTCTGGCCGAACGGTTCGCGGCGCTGGCCGCCGCGCTGCGGGACAACGAGGAGCAGATCGTGGGCGAGTTGAACGGCGTCCAGGGCCAACCGATGGACATCGGCGGCTACTACTTCCCCGACGAGGACCTCGCCCGCGCCGCCATGCGCCCGAGCCCCAAGCTCAACGGCATCATCGACGCTTTCGCCGCCTCCGTCTGACCGGCGGCTTTCGCCACGGCCTTCCGTGTCGCGACCGAAACCATGGCGGGAATCGCCGACCTCGAGGAGGAACTGTGGGAGCGCCTTCGTGCCATCGTGTTGTAAGCGACTCCGAATCGCCCGACGTTGACCCGACGGTCGTCGAGTGGCTTCTGGACAGCGACCCGGCCATTCGGTGGCAGGCGCTACGCGACCTGGCCGAGGCTTCACCGAAAGAGATCGACAACGAGCGTCGGCTAATCACGACAAGGGGTTGGGGGGCCCGCCTGCTCGCCTTGCAGGATCCGGGCGGAACCTGGGGAGGCGGCCTGTACAGCCCGAAGTGGACCTCGACCACCTATACCCTGCTTCTGCTCAGACGCTTTGGGCTCGATCCAAACGAGTCGCGGGCCGAACTCGGCGTGCAACGGATCTGGGACGGCGCCCGCTATTTCGACGGCGGCCTTACACCCGCGATCACGATCAAGGCGCCTGAGGCCTGCGCCACCTCGATGTATCTGGCGTTGGCCTACTACTTCGGTGTCGACCACCCGAAGGTCGGCCCCGCCCTCGATTGGCTCCTCGCCAATCAACTTCCGGATGGTGGCTGGAACTGTCGCACCGTACGTTTCGGTGACCGTCACAGTTCCTTCCATACCTCGATTCTCGCCCTCGAAGCCCTTGATGAAGCTCAGGCCAAACGCCCCGATCGCACCGACATCAGCACCGCCATGGCCAACGGTCGCGAGTTTTTCCTCCGGCACCGCCTCTACAAGTCACAGAGAACCGGCGCCGTGGCCAACTCGGCGTTCACAAAGCTCTCGTTCCCTCCACGGTGGCATTACGATCTGCTCCGAGGACTCGAACACTTCGCCGTGACGGACGCCCCGAACGATGACCGGTACGCCGATGCGATCGAAATCCTCAACCAACGCCGCCGGCGCGACGGGACCTGGCCCGTTCAAAACAGGCATGCCGGCCGGGTCTGGTTCGACATGGAGCATCCCGGCCAACCGAGTAGATGGAACACTCTCCGTGCGTTGCGCGTTATGCGGTGGCACCACGACGTCGGCCGGATGTCCGACGGAGGAACTCGCTAGAAGTAGCCGTCCCACTCGTCTTCGGGGCCGCCCTGGTACTCAGGGAGCGGTTCGGTCGGGTCGACCGGTGGTGCATCGACCGCCGCCGCTTGGCCCGCCGGGCCCCGCTCCGAGCGTCGTTGTGTGTTCGAGGGCCGTTGGGTCGACGATCGGGACGGAGCCTGTCGCTGGCCGCCCGCGTCGTCCGAGGATTCGCCGTCACCGTCGTCGGGCCCGTAGCCATAGCACATCTGCACGCCGTCGACGTCGAACGGCTTGCCGAGTGAGGCGACCACGAAGCTCGACCAGTCGCCCGACTTCTTCTGGACGTCGATCTTGCCGCCCTCGGCCAGCGCCTTCTCGAGGTCCTCGACCGGGGCCATGACGGCCCACTTGTCCGACTTGGTCTTGCGGAATCGGGGAGGGATTTTGTCGGACACGGTGCTCCTTCCGGGAGGCGGGAATTGATTGTTGGTCGCAGGCTAGCGCGTCGCCACGCCATCGTCCGGCTCCGCCTGACACCGAGGGCACCAGTAGGCGCTCCGGGCGTAGCGGCCTTCGTACGATCGGTCGATCGGCGTGCCACACCGGCGACAGGGGGCGCGGTACCGGTGGTAGACGAAGGTGTTGTCGGTTCTCCCGGCGTCGCCCGCGATCGGGGCGGTGGTGGTGCGCCGGGGACCCGGTTGTCGGGAATTGCGCCACAGCTGCCGACATGCCGTGGTGAACAGTGCGGTCAGCGTCTCGTCGTCGAGCCGGTTGACCGGGGTGAACGGCCAGATCCCGTGACGGTGCAGGACCTCCGACCTGTAGACATTGCCGATACCGGCCGCCACCTCCTGGTCGAGCAGGGCGTCCGCGATCAGGTCCGAGCCCGGCAGGCGGGCCCGCAGCCGCCGCACGGCCTCCGCCACCACCGGTGCCGCATCGGCGTCGGCGACGCACAGGTCGGGTCCAAGGTTCGACAATGGCGTCAGGTGGTCGGGTTCGTCGGACCGAAGGAAGGTCTGGATCGTCGGTGCCGCATAGCAGAGCGCAACCCCGCCCGCGGTGGCCAGGTAGAGACGCAGCCTTGGGTTGCGCCGGTACCGAGCGAAGGTTTCGTCGTCGTCGACCGCGCCCGAAGGCACCGACCAGCGACCGACCATCCCAAGGTGCACTTGGAGTGTCAGCTCCCCATCGAAGTCGATCAGCAAATGTTTGCCGTGGACCCGAACCGCCTCGATGTGCTGGCCGACCCGGGGCCGACGGCCTCGGAGTTTGCCGGCCCAGAACCGATCAAGCGTGCGCCCTTCGAGAACCGGCGCCACCCGTTGCCGGGCGACGTGGATGGTATCGCCCTCAGGCATTGCGGTCGGCGATGCGTCCCGGGACCCGCCCCGCCTTCATCTCAGTGCCCGGTCTTTTCGACGAACCGGTCGGCGGCCTCGACCGAACCGGCGATCACGAGGTAGTCACCGCGGCCCACCACGGTGTCGGCGGTGGCGTAGGTGTAGCTACCGCCGTCGGGTTTGATGCAGACGACCGTCACCTGATACTTGGCCCGGAGGTCGGTGTCGGCCAGCCGCTTGTCGATCAATTCGTCCGGTGCCTTCAACTCGGCCAGGACGAACCCGTCGTCGAGTTCGAAGTAGTCGTCGACCTGCCCGGTCACAACGTGGGCCACCCGTTCCCCCATCTCCTTTTCCGGGAACACCACGTGATGGGCACCGACCCGCTCCAGAATCCGGCCGTGCTCGGACGTGATCGCCTTGGCCCAGATATTGGGGACACCGATGTCGGACAGAGCCGCAGTGCTCAACACGCTGGCCTCGATGTCGGTGCCGATGGCGACGACGACCGCGTCGAACGACCCGGCGCCCAGCTGGGACAGCACGGCGTTGCTCGTGGCGTCGGCCACCCGCACATGCGGGATCTTGTCGGCCCACTGATCGACCAGTGTCTGATCGATGTCGACGGCCATGACCTCGATCCCAAGCATCCCCAGCGTCTCGGCCAGGGCCGTTCCGAATCGGCCGAGCCCGATGACCAGCACCGATTTCGCGGACAACGTCGGCTGGGGTCCGGTGACGCCTGCGGCCCAGGCTCGGAGCCTATTGAGATCGGGCATGACGATGCTCCTCGTAGACGGGGGTCGAACGGTTGCGGGCCGACGGACTAGCCAACGATCAGCCCTTCGGTGGCGTAGCCGTAGCGTTGCTGCTGCGGACGAAGAAGGACCGCCGTACCGAAGGTGATCGGACCCACACGGCCCACGAACATCAAGAGGATGATGACCACTCGTGACGGGGTCGACAACTCGGCCGTCAGACCGGTCGAAACGCCAACCGTCCCGAACGCCGACGCGGCCTCGAAGAGCAGCTCGACGGCCGGAAGCTCGGGTTCGAACCAGGTGAGCAGGAACCCCGCCGTGCCGATCGCCCCGAGCGTGGCGATGACGAGCGAGAGCGCCTGACGCTCGAGGTCCTTCGGGATGCGACGGGAGAAGATGGTGACTTCGGGGTCGCCGCGCAAGTGGGCGATGGTGGCCCGGATGACCACCGCGAAGGTCGACGTCTTGATGCCTCCACCGGTCGAGGAGCTCGAAGCGCCGATCACCATCAGCAGGAGGAAGATCAGGAGGCTGGGGGTTCGGAGCTCACCGATCGGCACCGTGTTGAATCCGGCGGTACGACTCGTCGCCGACTGGAAGAACGAGGCGAGGATCTTGTCGCCGATCGGCGCAGCGCCGATGGTGGCGTCGTTGTTCCACTCGACGACGGCCAGCATCAGCGTGCCCCCAAACAGCAATAACGCCGTGGTGGCCAAGGTGACCTTGGTGTGCAGCGACCACGTCCGTGGCCGCCGCCAGACCCGCCTCAACTCGAAGACGACGGGAAAGCCGATACCACCGACGATGAACGCACCGGCCACGACCAGGCTCATGAACCAGTCGCCGGGATAACGCTCGAGCCCGCCGTCGAGCGTCGAGAATCCTGCGTTGTTGAACGCCGACACGGCGTGGAACACGCCGAGATAGGTCGAGCGGAGAATCCCACGACCACCTTCGAGCGCGAATCGAATGGTCAACAACAAGGCAATGACGAACTCGGAGATCACCACGAAGATGACGAGATCTCGGATCAGATTACGCAGTGTGCCCAGCTCGGTGAGGCCGATCTCGGTCCCGGCCAGTACCCGCCCCCG